>CABSNX010000151.1 GCA_902479205.1 uncultured Collinsella sp.
CGAATCTTGACGGTCACGGGCACGTGCGCCGCGCCGACCGCCGCCTCGACGATCTGCTCGGCCAGCTCGGGTGTGCGCATAAGCGCCGAGCCCTCGCCCTTGGTGACGACCTTTCGAGCCGGGCAGGCCATGTTGATATCGATGAGCGACAGGCGATCGCCCACACGTTCCTCGACGGCGGCGACGGCGCTCGCAAACTGATCGGGCTTGGAGCCAAAGAGCTGCACGCAAATCTGCTGCTCCTCGTCGGCCGGTAGCACCAGACGCCACGTCTTATTGCTGGCATAGGCAAGTCCCGCCACGCTCACCATCTCGCTATAGGCAAGATGGGCACCGCGGCGACGGCACATGATGCGATAGGCCGGATCGGTCACGCCGGCCATGGGAGCCATAAGGAACGGCTGCTCGGCATAGGCGCCCAGCAGCCGCGTACTGTATTCAGAAAGCGCCATGGGACCTACTCGTCCACCTTGAGGATCGCCATAAAGGCCTCCTGCGGGACCTCGACCGAACCGATGGCCTTCATGCGCTTCTTACCCTCTTTCTGCTTCTCAAGCAGCTTGCGCTTACGCGAGATATCGCCGCCGTAGCACTTGGCCAAAACGTCCTTACGGCGCGCCTTGACGGTGGAGCGGGCGATAATCTTGTTGCCGATGGCACCCTGAATAGGCACCTCGAACAGCTGGCGCGGGATGATTTCCTTGAGCTTGTCACACAGGCCGCGGGCCAGGCCATAGGCCTTATCCTTGTGCACGATAAACGAAAGCGCGTCCACCTCATCGCCCGAAAGCAAAATATCGAGCTTGACGAGTTCGGAGGGACGGTACTCGTTGAACTCGTAGTCGAGTGAGGCATAGCCCTTGGTGCGACTCTTGAGCTGGTCAAAGAAGTCCAGGATGAGCTCGGCGAGCGGCATGTCAAAGCGCATCTCGACCGATTTGCTCGTGAGATGGATCATGTCAGTTGTAATGCCGCGGTGCTCGATAGCGAGCTGCATGACGGCACCCGTATACTCGGGCGGGCAGATAATTTTGGCCTTGAGGTAAGGCTCCTCAATGCGCTCGATGCGCGTAGCCTCGGGCAGATCCTGCGGGCTGCGAACATCAATCATCTCGCCGTCGGTCTTATAGACGTGATAGTCCACCGAAGGGCTCGTAGCAATGAGGTCAAGGTTGAACTCGCGCTCCAGGCGCTCCTTGACGACTTCCATATGCAGCAGGCCTAAGAAGCCCACGCGGAAGCCAAAGCCGAGCGCCACCGAGGTCTCGGGCTCCCACACCAACGACGGGTCGTTGACGTGCAGCTTATCGAGAGCGTCGCGCAGGTTCTCGTAATCCTTGTTGTCGATCGGAAACAGGCCCGTATAGACCATGGGCTTGGCCTCGCGGTAACCGGGAAGCGGCTCGGGGCAGGGATTAGACGCCCACGTGAGGGTATCGCCCACGTGCACGGCCTCAGGATCCTTCAGACCCGTGACCACGTAGCCGACCTCGCCAACCGTCAGTGCGTCAACCGGGGTCTCGGCAGGACGCTTGACGCCCACGCCGTCGACCAAGAAGTCACCTTCTGCCTGCATCATGCGCAGGGTATCGCCCTTCTTGATGGAGCCGTCAAAGACGCGGACCGTGGCAACGACGCCGCGGTACTCATCGAAATACGAATCCAGGATAAGCGCCTTGAGCGGCGCGTTCGCATCGCCCTTGGGCGGAGAGATCAAAAAGACGATAGACTCCAGCAAATCGTGAATGCCCTCGCCGGTCTTGCCCGATACGCATACGGCATCGTCGGCAGGGATCGCCAGGTCGTCCTCGATCTCGGTCTTGACCTCGTCGGGGTGTGCCGACGGCAGGTCGATCTTGTTGATAGCGGGCACGATATCCAAGTTGGCGTTCATGGCGAGCGTCGCGTTGGAGACGGTCTGCGCCTCGACGCCCTGCGTGGCGTCGACGACAAGCACCGCACCCTCGCAGGCGGCAAGCGAACGCGAGACCTCGTAGGTAAAGTCCACGTGGCCCGGCGTATCGATCAGGTTGAACTGATACGTCTCACCATCGTCGGCGTCATAGGACACGCGAACGGCATTAGACTTGATCGTGATGCCGCGCTCGCGCTCGATATCCATGGTGTCGAGCAGCTGCGACTCCATATCGCGCTCGTCGACGGTATGGGTGAGCTCGAGGATGCGGTCACTGATCGTGGACTTGCCATGGTCGATGTGCGCAACGATCGAGAAGTTGCGGATGTGGGAAATGTCAATTGAAGTATTCATGCGGACTATCTTACCCGAGCGGTACAAAAAATGGAGCCTGTTCCATAAAACAGGCTCCATTTATGCGCGTAATCTGTGTGGCGTGAAATTTACAACTTAGGCGTTGATGCTGTTCACGAGCTTGGCAAGACCGGACTTGCGGTTGGAAGCCTGGTTCTTGTGGATAACATGCTTGGCGGCAGCCATGTCGAGACGCTTGGTGACGGTCTTGAGGGCAGCCTGGGCCTTCTCGGCGTCGCCCTCGGCGACGGCGGACTGGACGTGCTTGGTCAGCGTCTTGAGCTCGGACTTGACAGCCTTGTTACGCATGCGAGCTGCCTCATTGGTGCGGATACGCTTCTTCTGAGACTTGATGTTTGCCACTTCTGGAGTTCCTTTCGAGTTCCTTGCAAAAAATGTATGACACCTCTGAGACACGGTGAGGTCATGCAAGCGCCTACTATAGCACGCTCCCCCTCAAAGGGATAGAACGAATTTGTCAAATAGGCAGGTATCATCACGATTTTCTCAAGATGTTCGTAATCCAGAGCAAAAGCGCGGTCTCCGAATCGGCAGAACCCTTCAGTGCGAGCTCCACATCGACCGCGCCCTCGAGCGCAGCGACAAGCTCCGCCATCGAAAAGCGGCGTGCCCAGGTCAGGTGATTTTTGACCTGCCAGGCCTGAAGCTTGAGTGTCGCGGCGAGCTCACGCCCCTGCCCACGAGAGTCGAGCGCCTTGGCGACGATCAACTCGCGGATGCGACCGCATAGCAGCGTGTAGGTCCACACATAGCTCTTGGCGGGCAGCAGCCCAAAGAGCTCAAGCGAGCGGCGCATATCGCGGGCCGAGACGGCATTGAGGAAGTCCCAGGGCTGAACTTCGGCCGTGCGCACGATCCAGCGCTCCACATCGGCAAGCTCAATTTGCGGCGCCTCGACCATCTGGGCAAGCTTGGCCAAGTCGTTATCGAGCATGCGGGTGTTCTCGCCCGAGCGCGAGACGAGCTCCTCGGCAGCAGCCGTCGAGATGGACTTACCGCGCTGCGTCGCCATCTGCTGAACGCGGCGCGGCAGTTCCCAGCGCTTGGTACCCGAACAATCGACGATAGCCTTCTTGTCGATCTTGGCGATTGCCTTATACAGGCGCGTATTCTTGGCAAGTGAGTCGGCAATAATGAGACAGACCGTCGTGGGGCTGGGACTTGCGAGGTACTCGACAAGCGGTTCCGAGACCGCCTTGGCAAGCTTGGAGCAGCCGTCGAGGATCACCAGGCGAAACTCGCTGCCCATGGGAAAGGTATTGAGCGAGCCGATGATCGACTCGATATCGGGATCTTTCGTCATGTCGCGTTCATCGAGGTTGAACTCAACCATACCCGACTTTTCCAAGCGAGCTTTCATACGCGAGACGGCGTGGTCGCGCTTGACCCCATCGGTACCGACGATCAGATATGCCGGCAGCAGACCGGTTTCGGACATTGCGCTCCCCTCTCGCACACACTCGAATTCGTACCGTGCCATTTTAGCCCAGGGGTCCACCGCGCGCCAACGATGTCATCACGGTCGCTGGCATCGCATGGCAAAGCCCTTCGCAGTCGGCGTGACGGTAATGTCGCCGTGTTCGATGGTGCATGCGAACGCACCACCCGCTTCCTTAACTGCATCGATGCAGGCATCCGACGGATGGCCGTAACGATTCCCCTCGCCGGCGCTCGCGATAGAGAACTCGGGCTTAAGCGTGCCCAGCAGGTCTGTGTCGACGGAAACTTTTGAGCCATGATGCCCCAGCTTGAGCACATCGATATCTCCCACCTCCTGTACAAACTCGCGCTCCTGATCGAGCTCGGCGTCACCAGTAAGGAGCACACGCAGGCTCTTGCCTTCCTGAGCGTAGGAGAGCAGCAAAACAAGAGAGTCCTCATTGCCCTCGCCATCCACCGTGTCAAACGGCCACATCACACGAGCCCGAAATGCGCCGATATCGACCGTGTCTCCGCGAGCCACCTGCCGATACGTTACACCCGGGCGATTCAGAACCTCAGTAGGCGCGCCGTCAAGTGCATCGGCCGCGGCCGCAATGGTTCCAACCGAAAAACGATCGAGTACGTCGGGAAGACCGCCCCAATGGTCTTCATCCCAATGCGTCACGAAGACGGCGTCGATATGGTGGACGTTATTGCGAACCAACGCCGACACCACGCGGTCATCGAGCCCACAGTCGACGAGTGCCACGGCGCCACCCTGACGAACCAGAATCGCATCGGCCTGGCCAACATCGAGGACCGTTACCGAAGGCGGCGCACATCGATCCCAATAGACATACGGAACACCCGCTGCGAGCATTAAACACAGCAGCCCCGCTGCCATGCTCCGCGCGCGGGGGCGTGGCCACCAGACCAAGAGGGCCACCAGCGCGAACGGCACCACATATACCAAGGGCGTATCGGGCGGCACGCTTACGGATGCGCCCGGAACGGCAGCAAAGAGCTGTTCAAAGAACAGCGCACAGCGGGCGACAATCATGGGCACCACGAGCGCCCCGTGACGCAGCAGCGGCACAAGCGAGCAGGGCACCAGCACAACCGATACAGCGAGCAGCACGCTTATCACCGGACCGATCACGGCATTTGCAAGTGGGGCAATGAGCGAAAACGTCTCAAATGCGGGAATCGTAACGGGAAGTGTCGCCAGCTGCGAGCACAGCGTGACAGACAAAACGCTGGCGACACTTCCCGTTACGATTCCCGCATTTG
>CABSNX010000152.1 GCA_902479205.1 uncultured Collinsella sp.
AAAGTCGGCCTCAAAACGGGCACGCTTGGCATCGGGCAGCTCGGGAATCTCGCCACGGCAGCGGTCGATGAACTCATCGTCCAGATCGAACGGCGCCAGGTCGGGATCGGGGAACAGGCGATAGTCGTCGGCCGTCTCCTTCACACGCATAACCACGGTACGCTTGCGACTAGGCTCCCAGTGACGGGTCTCCTGATAGATGATGCCGCCCTCCTCGAGTACCTCGGCCTGGCGGCAAATCTCGTAGGCAAGGCCGTCGTGCAGGCTCTTAAATGAGTTGAGGTTCTTGAGCTCGGTCTTGGTGCCCAGCTTGGTCTCGCCGCGGCGGCGAAGCGACACGTTGCCGTCGCAACGCATGGAGCCCTTCTCCATGGAGCAGTCCGAAATGCCCAGCGTCACAAAGATGCGACGGAGCTTCTCCATAAACAGGCGAGCCTCCTCGGGCGTACGCAAGTCGGGCTCGGTCACGAGCTCAATCAAAGGCGTGCCGCAGCGGTTGTAGTCGACGAGTGACTCGGCCGCGGCGGTAATGCGGCCCTCAGCGCCGCCCACGTGGACCATCTTGGCGGCGTCCTCCTCCATGTGAATGCGTAGGATGCGGATGGGCACCGTGTAGGAACCGTCCTCGCGACGCTCGGGCATCTGCAGGTTGGACGCGTCGTAGCTGGCCAGGTGGCCGGCGCGCTGGTTGCCCTCGCGCATGGTCGACGTCATGGACGTAGACAGGCCCTCGGCGTTGGCCGAAGCGCTCGCCAGGCTCTGGGCCTCGGCCTCGCCAAACGCGCAGTCGGGGCGCTCGGCGGCACCGCGACCAGTCACATCCAGATCCAGGTGACCGTACATGGCAAAGGCGACCGGACCCTGCGTGGTCTGGAAGTTCTTGGCCATATCGGGATAGAAGTAGTGCTTGCGGTAGAACATCGAGTGGCGCTGGATCTCGCAGTTGGTGGCCAGACCCGCCTTGACGATGCTCTCGATGGCGCGCTTGTTAGGCACCGGCAGCGCACCGGGCAGGCCCAGGCACACCGGGCACACGTTGGCGTTGGGCTCGTCATCGTGGCTGAGCTTGCAGTTGCAGAACATCTTGGTATCGAGTGCGGTGAGCTCGGTATGGATCTCCAGGCCGATCACGGCCTCCCAATCCTGCAGGACCTCGGAAAGCTCCTTCATTACAGCTCGCCTCCCTTCCCGGCAAAATCGGGCGCGACGGAAAGCGAGGGCGCACCCGTGGCGGCATCGGCAAAGCCGCGCTCCAGGGCGCGGGCAAACGTGAGCAGCTGACGGTCCTTAAACGCCGGACCCACCAGCTGGGCAGAAACGGGCAGCTTGCTGTCCTCGCCCAGGCCCAGCGGCACCGAGATGCCACCGTTGCCGCAGATGTTGAGCGAAATGGTGTACAGGTCGGAAAGGTACATCTGCGTGGGGTCGCTGATCTCGCCAAACTTAAAGGCCGTGCGCGGCGAGGCGGGCATGAGGATGGTGTCCACCTTGGCATACGCGGCATCGTAGTCCTGCGTGATGAGCGTGCGGGCCTTTTGCGCAGCGTAGTAGTACTTGTCGTACACGCCCGAGCTCAGCAGATAGGCGCCGAGCATCTGACGGCGCTTGGCCTCGGCGCCAAAGCCGTGGGCGCGCGAAAGCGAGCTCTGGTCGGACAGGTTGGCGCAGCCCTCCTCCTGGTAGCCGTAGCGAATGCCGTCGAAACGGGCCAGGTTGGAGAACGCCTCGGCCGGGCCGATGACGTAGTAGGCGGCGATGGCGGCGTCCAAGTGCGGCAGGTCGACCTCGACCAGCTCGGCGCCCTGGTTCTGCAGCTCCTGAGCGGCGCACTGAACAGCAGCCTTGACCTCGGGCGTCAGGCCCTCGGCCTCCATAAACGCAGGGATAATGCCCACGCGCTTGCCCTCGATACTGTCGTTGAGGTGCTCGGTAAAGTCGACGGCACAGTCCTGGCTGGTGCAATCGTACGGGTCGTGGCCCGCACCGGTGAGCGCGTTCATGGCCAGCGCGACATCCTCGACCGTGCGGCCAAAGGGGCCCACCTGGTCGAGCGACGAGCCAAAGGCAACCACGCCGTAACGGCTCACGGCGCCATACGTGGGCTTAAAGCCCACCACGCCGCACAGCGACGCCGGCTGGCGGATGGAGCCGCCGGTGTCCGAGCCCAGTGAGAGCGCGACCTCGCCCGCGGCGACGGCTGCAGCGGAGCCGCCCGAGGAGCCGCCGGGCACGCGCTCGGCATCCCAGGGATTGTTGGTGCGGTGGAACGCCGAGCTCTCGGTAGAGCTGCCAAAGGCAAACTCGTCCATGTTGGCCTTGCCCATGGGCAGGCAGCCGGCATCGAGCATGCGCTGGACGCAGGTGGCGGTGTAGACGCTCTGGTAGTCCCCGAGCATGCGGGAAGCGCAGGTGGTATGCGTGCCCACAAGGTTCATGTTGTCCTTGATGGCCAGCGGCACGCCCGCGAGCGGGGGCAGCGGCTTGCCTGCGGCACGGTCGGCATCCACGCGCGCGGCGGCCTCGAGCGCAAGCTCGGGCGCCACCTGCAGGAATGCCTGGACCCCGCCCTCGCGCGCCTCGATGGCGGCAAGAGAAGCCTGGGCCACTTCGGTAGCGGTAAAGTCGCCGGCGGCAACGCCCGCGGCAATCTGGGCGGCGGTAAGGGAATCGAAGCTCTGCGCCATTACTCGCTCTCCCCCTCTCCCAAAATGGACGGCACGCGGAAGTAGCGGTCGCGCGCGCTGCCAGCGTTTTCGAGCGCAACGTCGAGTGACAGGTCGCGCTCGGGCTCGCGCAGGTCATCGCCCATCACGTTGGACAGGCTTCCGATGGGATGGAACGTGGGCTCCACGTCGGGCAAGTCATATTGCAAGACGGGCTCGAGCATCTGGACGGCGTCGTTCATGTAAGACGTCATCTGGGTGAGCTCGTCATCGGTCAGTGCGATCTTTGCGTACTCGGCGATGCCGCGTACGTCTTTCTCGCTGAGTGCCATAGGCGCTCCCTTCCGCATAACAGATAAACCGCTCTAGTATACAGGGCAACGCCGGCTTGGAGCAGGCGCTTTACCCAAATGCAGCGAAAACGTAACGAGGACGGCGAACGCGGTCCGGCAGCTCTGCGGCGAAAACCGCATAGCTCACAACAAAAACCATCACAACATTCGACGTTTATCGTCAAAATCGCGATTTTCATCGAATGTTGTGATGGTTTGGAAGCCCCGGCCACCACAAAGGCGCCTGTCCCCATTGTGGCGGTTCTGGAGAATGTCTTATGCCGAGGCCTTGGCCTTGCGGCGCTTGCGGACCGCGTGGATCACGATGTCCAGCAGCAACAGCACAATGGCTACGACCACGATGAGCACGGCAAACTCGCGCTTGCCCCAGTGGCGACCGGCCAGCGACTTTTGCTTGTCGACGTCCTTCTTGTTGTACTTGGTGCGCACGCAATGCACCAGCAGGCGATGGTCGTTCACGCCATAGGGCGTGCAGGTGACAAGCGTCACCTTGTCGGCGCCGGGCTCGATGGTCAGCGACTCCATCTCCTCGGGCAGCACCACCTCGGAGTCCACCATCTTGTAGGCGAGCGTCTTGTTCATGGTGTGCAGCAGCACCAGGTCGCCGGGCTCCACCGAGTGGATGTCGTCGAACATGCTCAGGTTGCGCATGCCCGAATGCGCGGTGAGCACGCAGTGCGTCGAGGTGCCGCCCACCGGTAGGCTCGTGCCCTCCAGGTGGCCGACGCCCGCCATAAGGACTTCCTCGCTCGTACCGTGGTAGATGGGCATGCTCACGTCGATGGAGGGGATCTCGACCCAGCTCATCATGGGATCGCGGTCAAAGATGAGCTGCTGGGCGTAGGGCTCGATCTGGTCGGCGGGAAGCTCGGTGGCCTCGCCCGCCAGCTGCTCGTTAAAGGAGCGCGCCTGGAGCAGGATGCGCTCGCGCTCCTCGGCAGATAGCGCGTCCACGGTGCTGGACACCGTGCTGATCTGGTTGAACACGCCCGATGCCTCGAGCCGGTCCAAGATCCACGGCCAGGTCATAAGGCCCACACCGATAAGGATGATGACGATGGTGATGAGCCGGTCGGCCCAGCGCGGCAGCCGCTTGCGACGGCGCTTGGCCTTGGGCTTGGGCTGAGGTTTGGGCTGAGGGCTTGAGCCGCCGTTGTCCGCAGCGTTATTGCTCTTCATATGTTTGGTGCCCTGCACCATCGCCGGTCACTCCTCTACAACTCAAGTTGTCTAAACAAATAATAGCCGATTAGCGAGCTTCCGCGGCTGGCAACGCAGCTAGACTGCACCGTCCAGTCGAGGATAAGCCAGCATTTGAGTTTTCAAAATGTCCCGGATCGGCGGGGCGATTCGGGATACAATGTCAGTAGAAAACGACGCACCCCGCGTAAATGTTTGGGAGCGCGGGCGGCCTAGTTTTCTGGTTTTGTTAAATGCCCGGGATCCGACCCCCGGGCATTCTTATTTGCGCTTGTTGCGGCGCAAATGCCTTCTACCGTCCGCACCGCGCGTGCGCCTACGGACCTTAAACCGAACCTCATACGAGTCAAGAAACGCGATGACGAACGTGCCCACCGCCGCGAGGGCGGCGAGCGCGTTAAGGAATTTCAGCATTTGGGGACCTCCGATCGAGTCGTCGGCCGCCCGCGCACGGGATGCGTCGCAAGGGTATTTTACTGCGAGCACTCGCACTTACAGCTGGTAAACGCAATATTTGCAAACATCTGTTCGCTAATCATACACTCGATCATACAAGCGATGGAGGCTGGCTGCGTTATCCAAAAAAACGGGGCAGACTCCAGCGCGGAGTCTGCCCCGAAAAGAGAATGGCAAAGCAAGAACGTGGATGGACGAGAAAAGTGTCCGCAAGTCTCATGGCCATCACATCCCACCTGCCAAAGGGATGGGTGAGCGAGCGTTACTCCTGCTCGGACTCCTCAGCCTGCTTACGGCTGCGGATGAGGTGCGCCACGCCGATG
>CABSNX010000153.1 GCA_902479205.1 uncultured Collinsella sp.
TCTACACAAGGCTATTCGTCGGCAGCGTCAGATGTGTATAAGAGACAGAGACTGCCAAGAAGACCTAGCCCGCAACAACGCAAACCGCCGCGCTCCCTAAGACCGGCCACGGTGACTGGGTGATTGCGTGCCTTGCCTTCGTCTTCTAGGTATGTTGTTGGTCACCATAAAAGTTCGGGCACTTCGCTGGGGGCTTTATTTGACAATGTAGTTTCTGCCGCTTCTTTCCCACATTTCTCTGAGTCAATAATGCAGATTGCTTGAACACGGCTTGGGGCTTGCCATATATTTGAATTTGACTAAACTTAACTTATAAGTTAACCATATTTGGTTTCTTCTGAAGCAGAGGGGGTGGCCTTTGGCTAGTGACTATGAGCTTGTCGAATATGCTGATCCCGAGGGACGGCCTTTTTGGGAATTAACCACCTCCCCTGAGAACTCTCAGTTTCAGAAGATGATGTCTGATCCTAAAACGAAGTTTACCGCCCGTAAAATGATCAATCAGATTTCAAAAATCTATGATTACGGGCTAAAGGATGTCACTGGAACGTCAAAGCTTCGATGTATCGAGCCTAAGATTGGGCTATACGAACTCAAGGGTTTTGATGGGGTTAATCGAGAAATGGTCTACGCGATTTGCCAAGGCGTGGACAAGATTGTTTTGCTTTTTTGGTTTAAGGGCCATCAAGGCTCGGGAAATATTTCCAAAGAAATTAAACGCGCAAAACAGTTGGCCGTGATAGCAAAGCAGCTTTTGGGGTCATAGCGTCGGCTTTTTTGCCCGCTTACGAAACGGAGACTTGTAATGGTTAAGGTCGATTTATCGGACTTTTACGCGGAAACGGAAACGAGCGAAACCCGTGCCTATGAGCACGCACTAGATATTGAGTTTATTGTTCATCGCGAGATGCAGCGCTCGGGCTTGAGTAAAAGCGAGTTGGCAAAGCGTATGGGCGTGAGTCTTCAGTCGCTTTCGAAATTGTTGAATTCTCAGCCTAACATGACGCTGAAAACAATCGCAAAGTTTGAGCTTGCGTTGGGTATCAAAATCATTCCTCAGGTCATTTCCAGTTATTCGAATGAGGCGCCGTTTTCCTCGTCTAATACTTCTGTCCGAGAACAATGGTCTTCATTTAACAGCGACTGCTCGGCTAAACGATTGAACTTTGAGATGATTCCGGGAGGTTTGGCTGCATGAGCAAGGATTTCATTGCGCCTATTCAGGTTGTTCATTTGTTTGTTGTCGACTCAACTTTTCATATTGAGAATGAGCCCTCCCAGAATATGGATTTAAAAGTTGACGTTAGTTATCAGGACGTCCATCTATTGAGGAACAAGGCGGGCGAGCGTGCAGACTTAAAGCTGTATGTGTGTGGCAGTCTGATTGATAGAGACGATGCAAAGGAAAAAATGCGCGCTGATGTGACGGTTGCTATTTCGGTGTCTACAAAATTGCCGTTCGACATTTCAGACGATGAAGCGCGCCGTTATCTTCTCTCTAATGCGATTTCCATGGCGTATGGTCACGCTAAGAGCTATCTGATGGTCGTTACTGGACTTTCGCCCATGGGGGCTTTGACGCTGCCGGCAATTCTTCCTTCGGAATTGGCAGCGGACAGCGATGCGTCTTTCCAAAGTGAGTAAGTTGTTCCCGAGTTTGATTTTGCATGCCGCTGTGTGCAAATGTAACGGGGTGTCGAATCGGTAGCTTGACTGATTCGACACTTATATTTCGAAGTTTCTAGTTGAAGCCCTGCGATGCCCGTGCTACGACAGCCAAATTAACCGTGACGTCCTGTCTTGCGACACGCATGTCGCTCGCACAGGTATCATAGTGAAAGCGATTTCAACGACAGGGGTGCTCGTGGTAAAGATGAAGGATGTGGCCGAGCTGGCCGGCGTTTCGAGCGCCGCCGTCTCGCGCTACCTCAACGGTGGGTATATCTCGGCGGTTAAGGCCGAGCGCATTAAGCAGGCGATTGAGCTGACCGGATACGTGCGGTCCAGCCAGGCTCGTGCACTGCGCACCGGTTCCACCAAGCTCATCGGCGTCATCGTGCCTAAGATTAACTCGGAGTCCGTGAGCCGCATTACCGCCGGCATTGGTCAGGTGCTCGGTCGCCGTGGCTACCAGATGCTGCTTGCCAACACCGACAACGCGGCCGATCGCGAGCTCGAATACCTCGATTTGTTCCAAAACCACCCAGTTGATGGCATTGTGCTGGTTGCAACCATGATCACCGACGAGCACCATCGGGCGATTGAGTCGTGCCGCGTGCCCATTGTGCTGATCGGCCAGAATGTTGAAGGCGCGGCGTGCGTCTATCACGACGATTACGAGGCCGCCTTTGAGCTGGGCCATGCGCTTGCGGGCCGTGTGGACGGCAAGATTGCCTACATTGGAGTTACCGAAGAGGACCGCGCGGCCGGCTATGACCGCAGTCGCGGTTTTGAGGCCGGCTTGCGCGCCGCGGGCGTGGCGCTTGATCCGAGCCTGATTCGCCTGGGCTCGTTTACGCTCGACTCGGGCTATGGTGCGGCGAGTGAGCTGCTTTCCGTCGCTCCCGATGTTTCGTTTATCGCCTGCGCGACCGACACCATGGCGGCGGGCGCGCTGCGCGCCATCGACGAGGTTCGAGGCATGGGCGAGGGTATACACTCCGTGAGCGGTTTTGGCGACAATGCGTTTTTGCGCGCGCTGACGGGCGGCATTCCCACCGTGCATTATGGCTACCTTACCAGTGGCGTCGAGGCGACCAATATGTTGCTCAACACGCTCGATGGCGTGGAGGGGGAGAGCGGTCTCAAGACGCTTAAGCTCGGCCATCAGCTTATGAATGTCTAGTCCTTGATCGTGCCTGCCTACCTTTGAGTCCCCCCGTTTTTGTCCCAAAACTACCAATCGCCGGCTTTTTCCTGCCGTTCACCCTACTATGAAAACGATTACAGACATATGAAACTGAAAACGATTACAGTGTAAGTGTCAAAGATGGCCGGGTGCAAATGCGCCCGTTGGAGGAAAGGGAAGTCATGGACTACCGCAAATCAGCCCAAGAGGTGCTCGACAACATCGGTGGCGCCGACAACGTTGTTTCGGCCGCACACTGCGCCACGCGTCTGCGTCTGGTGATCGCCGATAACACTAAGGTTAACAAGGAGGCCATCGAGAACGTCGATGGCGCCAAGGGCGTCTTTGAGGCTCAGGGCCAGCTCCAGATTATTTTTGGCACCGGCACCGTCAACAAGGTCTACGAAGAGTTCATCGCGCTTAGCGGCGTCGAGGCTGCTACCAAGGCCGAGGTCAAGGAGGCCGCGGCTCAGCAGCAGAACATCTTTATGCGCGCCATTAAGGTGCTCGGTGATGTCTTTGTCCCTATCATCCCCGCCATCGTGGCTTCGGGCCTGCTGTTGGGCATTATGAGCGCCCTCAACTTTATGGCCTCCAACGGCTTTATCGCGCTCGACACCAATAACTTTATTTATAAGATCGCCGACCTGGTCTCGGGCACGTCCTTTGGCATTCTGCAGATCCTGATCGGCTACTCTGCCGCCAAGGCCTTTGGCGCCAACCCGTACCTGGGTGCCGTCGTCGGCGGTGCGTTCATCAACTCCTCGCTGCAGAGCGCCTACACGGTTGCCTCCGAGGGCGTGCAGGCCATGGTCACCGTCATTCCCGGCGTGTACAGCTTTGAGTGGGTCGGCTATCAGGGCCATGTGATCCCCATCGTTATCGCCTGCGCCATTCTGGCCTTCCTCGAGAAGCGCCTGCACAAGATCGTTCCCGAGATGTTCGACCTCTTTGTGACCCCGCTCGTCTCGGTGTTCGTGACCGTGCTCGTGACGCTCGTTGCCGTCGGCCCCATCTTCGTGTGGGCCGAGAACGCCATCCTCGGTCTGATCCAGGCCCTGCTGACCCTGCCCTTCGGCATCGGTTCCTTTATCGTCGGCCTGTTCTATGCCCCCACGGTCGTTACCGGTATCCACCAGATGTACACCGCCATCGACCTGGGCCAGCTCGCCCAGTATGGCGTGACCTACTGGCTGCCCATCGCCAGCGCTGCCAACATCGCCCAGGGTGGCGCTGCGCTCGCCGTTGCCTTTAAGACCCGCGATGCCAAGATTAAGGGCCTGGCGCTTCCTTCGGCTCTGTCCGCCTTTATGGGCATTACCGAGCCTGCCATCTTCGGCGTGAACCTGCGTTTCTTTAAGCCCTTCATCGCCGGCTGCATCGGCGGCGGTTGCGGTGCCCTGGTCTGCGCACTCACCTCGCTTGCTGCTTCCGGCACGGGCGTTACCGGTATCTTCGGTATCCTGCTGTGCCTGGCCCAACCCGTGCAGTACGCGATCATGTTTGCGGTCGCCGCGCTGGTTTCCTTTGGCGTCTCGTTTGTCCTGTACAAGGACGAGCCCAAGGCTTCCGAGCAGGCCTAAGAGCTTTTGATTGAGGGAATGCCCGCGGGCTGTATGCTCGCGGGTGTTTCCCGCATCTGGCGCCTTGTAACTTTCGATCCGTTAGGACTTTGATATGTCTAATGCCCTTGGTCGCGATCTTGCAAAGCTGGTCGCCGCTGTTGACGCCGCCGCCTCTGAGTGCGGTCATGGCGCGTATGGCCAGCGCTTCCATATTATGCCGCCGGCGGGTTGGCTCAACGACCCCAACGGTCTTTGCCAGGCAGATGGCGTATTTCACGCGTACTTCCAGTATGCCCCGTTTGATGTGAACGGCGGCGTCAAGATGTGGGGCCATGCGACGAGCCGCGACCTTATGACGTGGGACTACGTTGGCGCCCCCCTGCTGCCCGACGAGCCGTTCGATTGCCACGGTGTGTATTCGGGCTCCGCGCTTGCCGAGGACGGTCGCATTCGCGTGCTGTACACAGGCAACGTTAAACTTTCCGATGCAGACGGCACGTACGACTACGTCAATACCGGCCGCCGCGCTGATACTGTTTATGTC
>CABSNX010000154.1 GCA_902479205.1 uncultured Collinsella sp.
CGAGATACTGATCGGTCTCGTGGGCTCGGAGATGTGTATAAGAGACAGTTTCCCAACCATGCGTGCCCGCGGCGTCCTCGCCGTAGAAATAGTCGGCGGCGGATGTGCCGAGCACCTTGTTCGACTCGATTTCAAAGGCGTCGTCGAGTGGCTTGATTTTGTTATTGCGAACCTCATCGAGTTGACTCTGGTAGAAGGCGCCCTTGTCGGGGTCGGCCAAAAGGTCGTTGACGTTCTTGGCGGTGTAGAGCTTCTCGTCGCTGTCGTCTGCAGGGACCGTGACCATGTCATCGTCGGTCGTCTCAGTGCCATTCGTGTCGTACTTGTACGGAATGGAAAGCAGACCGACCTCGGCAAAGGCACTGCCCGACTCGACGACGCGGACCGGCTTGCCGTCGGTCCCCGTCACGTTTTCGTCTAAGTTGATGTGCTCGTGGCCCGCGACCAGTGCATCAACCCCAACGAGCTTTGCAGCAAAGGTCTTGGCGTTGAGCGTGTGCGCGATGCAGACGATAACGTTGCAGCCCTCATCCTCGCGCAGTCGCTTGGCCTCGGCATTGATAGCGTCCGCCGCACCCGAGAACGACGTGCCCGCGACCAGGTCCGCGCGCAGCGAGGAGCCCAGCGACTCATCCATGGCTCCGACGACGCCGACCTTGATTTTGTAGTCGAATGTGGATTGGTCTTCGGCATTCTCCCAGGTGCGATCGAGCGTCTTGGTGATGCTCGAGCTCCATACGCCGCTCGTAGACTTCGCATTCGCGCAGAGCATGGCGAAGGGCGTGCCGGTGGTGCTGTAGCCGGTCATGGTGCGGAGCTTGTCCGCGCCGTAGCTCCAGTCGTGGTTGCCCGGCGTGGTCGCGTCGTAGCCGTTCGCATAAAAGGTGTCCATGAGCTCGGCGATGCTCTTGCCCTCGCTCATGGTGGCGAAGGGCTGCCCGTGAAAGGTGTCGCCCGCATCGAGCAAAAGATCAGGGGCGCTGCCTTGAGCGCTATAGAGAACCGCCAGTCCGTCAAAGCCAATGGTGCCCGTGCCCTTGCTTGCGTTGTAGCTGTACTTGTAGCTGCCGTGGATGTCGTTGGTGTGCATCACGGTTACGGCGCCGTCAATAGCGGCGGGCAGGTTCCCCGCGAAAGCGAGGCTTGGGATGCCTGTGAGCGCGCCGGCAAACAACGCGGCAGCTAACGCAAGGCGGGGGAGTCTTTTCATGGCAGTCTCCTTACTCTTTAACAAAAACCACCACAAAGGTGCCTGTCCCCTTTGTGGTGGTTTTCTAGGTCGTTAGCTCAGCAGCATGCGGTCGTTGGCGAGCTCGCCGCCCGAGACCTCCTCGAACTTCTGCAGCAGGTCGGCCACGGTGAGCGACTTCTTCTCGTCGCCTGCCACGTCGTAGATTACGTGGCCCTCGTGCATCATGATCAGGCGATTGCCCAGACGGATGGCGTCATTCATGTTGTGCGTGACCATGAGCGTGGTCAGGTGGTTCTCGTCGACGATCTCCTCGGTCAGATTGAGCACCTTAGAGGCCGTCTTGGGGTCGAGGGCCGCCGTGTGCTCGTCGAGCAGCAGCAGGCGCGGCTTGGTGAGCGTGGCCATGAGCAGGGTGAGTGCCTGGCGCTGGCCGCCCGAGAGCAGGCCGACCTTGGCGTTGAGGCGCGTGTCCAGACCAAGGTCCAGGCGCTTGAGCAGCTGAACGTACTCGTCCTTCTCGGCCTTGGTGACGCCCCACGAAAGACCGCGACGCTGGCCGCGGCGCTTGGCGAGGGCCAGGTTCTCGGCGATCTGCATGTCGGCTGCGGTGCCGCGCATGGGGTCCTGGAACACGCGGCCCAGGTACTTGGCGCGCTGCGACTCGCTCAGACGCGAGATGTCGGTGCCGTCGAGCTCGATAACGCCCGAATCGAGCGGATACACGCCGGCGATCATGTTGAGCAGCGTGGACTTGCCGGCGCCGTTGCCGCCGATCACGGTTACAAAGTCGCCATCATTGAGGGTAAGGTCGACGCCGGTAAGAGCGCGCTTCTCGGTGACGGTGCCCTTGTTAAAGGTCTTCTTGACGTGTGAGAGTTTAAGCATCTGCCTCATCCCCCTTCGTGTAGGAGCTGCGGAGCTTATAGCGCTCCCAAACCACGGGCACACACAGGGCCACGGCGACGATCACGGCGGAGAGCAGCTTCATGTCGTTGGCGTCCATGCCCAGCTGCAGCACGATGGCGCGGATAAGGAAGTACACCACGGAGCCAAAGACGGCAGAGGCAAGACGGACGCTAAACTGCGTCAGACCGCCGGGCAGCAGGCGGCCGAGCACCTCGCCGATAACAATGGCGGCAAGACCGATAACGATGGCGCCGGTGCCCATGCCAATGTCAGCGTACTTCTGGCTCTGGCAGATGAGCGCGCCCGAAAGGCCGATAAGGGCGTTGGAGAGCACGAGGGCGATCATCTTGGTGGAGTTGGTGTTGACGCCCAGAGCGCGGATCATGTACTCGTTGTTGCCGGTGGCGCGCAGCGCCGAGCCGATCTCGGTGCCAAAGAACCAATACAGGATGGCAACGATAGCCACAGCGAGCAAGATGCCCAGGATGATGGCGACGGTGGACTGCGGCAGGCCCGTCATGTTGCTGACAGACGAGAAGATAGTGCCCTTGGCAAGGATGGGCGTATTGGATTTGCCCATGATGCGCAGGTTGATGGACCACAGGCTGATCTGGGTGAGGATTCCGGCGAGGATCGCGGGAATCTCAAAGACGGTGGTCAAAATGCCCGTGACCGCGCCCGCGATGGCGCCGGCGCACATGCCGGCCAGCACGGCGAGCAGCGGGTCGACGTTGTTATTGACGATGAGTACGGCGCAGACGCAGCCGCCGAGGGCAAAGCTGCCGTCGCAGGTCATATCGGGGATGTCGAGCAGGCGGAACGTGATAAACACGCCAAGCACCATAATGCCCCAGAGGACGCCCTGCGAAACGGCGCCCTGCAATGCAATAAGCATGCTTCATACCTCCTAGGATAGGGTGGACACGTGAGTCACCATGATAGCGGTAACAATGCATAAAAGAGCTGCGGCCGGATGTTTTGTCTCATCCGTAACAAGCAGGGCGAACGCCGGTCTTTGGCGTTCGCCCCTGTGGCTCAGATATTGAATAACGCAGCTATGGCGCGAGTGCGGGTCCTAGACGCGTTACCGCGCATGGCGCTACTCGTCCAGAGCGGAAAGGTCGATGCCCAGAGCCTCGGCCATCTCGTCGTTCTTGACGACGACCAGGTCCTTGCTCGAGAGGTGCTTGATCGGCATATCCTCGGGCTTGGCCTCGCCCTTCAAGATTTTGACGGCCATCTCGCCCGCGGCGTAGCCCAGGTCCTCGTAGTTGATGGAGAGGGTAAACAGACCGCCGGCCTTGCACATGCCCTTCTCGCCGGTTACGAAGGGGAGCTTATTCTCCTTGCAGATCTGGCCGACCTGCGAAGCGCCCGCGGCGATGGTGTTATCGGTGGGGGAGTACAGCGCGTCGACCTTGCCCACGGCAGATTCGACGACGGACTGGATCTCGTTGGAGCTCGAGACGGTGAAGTCGGTGTACTCCAGGCCCAGCTTGTCGAGCTCCTTCCTGGCTGCCTTGATCTGGACGTCAGAGTTGGACTCGGCGGTGCAGTAGAGCAGGCCGACCTTCTTAACGTCGGGCAGGACCTTCTGCATCATCTCGAGCTGCTCGGCGACCGGGGTGAGGTCGGAAGCGCCCGTGACGTTGGTGCCGGGCTTGTCGTTGTCCTGGACCAGGCCGGAGGCGGCGTAGTCGGTGATGGCGCAGCCAACGATGGGGATATCGGCCGTAGCGCCGGCGGCAGCCTGCGCGGCGGGCGTAGCGATGGCATAGATCAGGTTGACGCCGTCGCCTACGAACTTGTCGGCAATGGACTTACACGTGGACTGGTCGTTCTGGGCGTTCTTCTGGTCGATCTTGACCTTAAGGCCGCTCTTCTTGATAGCCTTGACAAAGCCGTCGTTGGCGGCGTCGAGTGCGGAGTGCTCGGTGAGCTGCAGAATGCCGACGGTGTAGTCGGAACCGGCGGCAGCAGAGCCGGAACCAGAGTTGCCGCCGCATCCGGCGAGCGGAGCGAGCGCGAGCAGGCCGGCAGAGACCAGAAGGCTCCTGCGGCTGATGGTGATGTCCTTCATATCGTTACCCCCAGTATAGAAATGGCTGGAAACACTGCACTCAAACAAAGTGCAAGTGGAACTATAGTAGCGCGGATGTCCATTTTTACAATAACCTGGCGGGTTTTTTAATACAGAACCGGATGGGCGGTACGGGTAGTCGAATGGACGGCGGAGGTTCTTATGCGGCGGAGGCGTCGTCCTCCTCCAGGGCGGCGAAGAGCTTCTTGCCGTCGAGGAGACGCGTGGTGACGTTTCTCATACGCCCGATCTCTACGGTACGCAGCGTGTCATCGGCGCCTCGGGCGTCATAGACCGTTCCCAGCAAATACGAGATGCCGTCTCGTTGCTTGATGGCAAAGGGGCGGAGTGTCATCCGTGCTACTTCGGTTTCGCCACGTGTCGTGACGCTCGAAATATCAAAACTCACCGTGGTTCCGTGGTCGATGGCCTGCTCGATGAGCTCGCAGGTGTCGATGCGCTTGACGGGCGTGCGCGTGGCCTTGGTGGATTTGCCACCGGCGCTTGGAGCGGGCTCGGGCGCATCGAGGTAGCCGCGAACGTCGGCACTCGCCATGGCGACCAAGTGCTGCGCCATGCTTTTTCGAATGGCGATGGGCGTAGAGCGGTTGCGCATGACCATGCCGTGGAGCCGGATGATCTCTTCGTCGGTGAGCGGACGGGTCAAGAGCCGATACCTGTCTCTTATACACATCTCCGAGCCCACGAGACCGATCAGTATCTC
>CABSNX010000155.1 GCA_902479205.1 uncultured Collinsella sp.
CCGCTATTACCGCCATGCGCGAGGAGTGCGATGGCGTGCTCGTCTTTACCGACCTGCTTGGTGGCACCCCGTTCAACCAGTCGATGATGATTGCCCAGGATGTCGACAACGTCGAGGTTCTGACCGGCACCAACCTTCCCATGGTTATTGAGCTTCTGTTCCTCCGCGGCAACGCCACGCTCGCCGAGCTTGGCGAGCAGGCCGTGACCGTTGGCCAGACGGGCATCACCGCCCAGACGGTCGCATCCGTTGCCGGCTCCGACGAAGAGGATATCTTCGGCGACGAGGACGGCATCTAATGGCCGATTTCGGAGCCAACGTCCTGAGCTCCTCGGTCGCCCTTTTAGGCCTGCTTGTCATCATGGGCTTGATTTACACCATCTGGTCGCAAATCAACATGAAGAAGAAGCAGAAGTACTTCAAGGAGCTGCACACCGAGCTCAAGCCGGGTCAGGAGGTTCTTTTCGCCGGCGGTATCTACGGAACCGTCAAAGGCATCGAAGGCGAGAAGGTCCAGATCAAAGTCCGATCCGGAGCCGTCGCAGATGTTTCGCGTTACGCGATTCAGGAGATCAAGTAACTGTCGTCAGCAAATATCGAAAGGAAGCTGATCAACATGGCAGAACCCAACATTCTTCTTACCCGCATCGATAACCGACTGGTTCATGGTCAGGTTGCCACCCAGTGGAACTCCACTCTGGGCTCCAACCTCATCCTCGTCGCCAACGACGACGTGGCGTCCAACACCATGCGCCAGAACCTCATGAAGATGGCCGCTCCCGCCGGCGTCGCTACGCGTTTCTTCTCTCTGCAGAAGACCATCGACGTCATTGGCAAGGCGAGCCCGCGCCAGAAGATCTTCATCGTGGCCGAAACACCGGAAGACGTGCTTACGCTCGTCAAGGGCGGTGTGCCTATAAAGAAGGTAAACATCGGCAACATGCACATGTCGGAAGGAAAGCGCCAAGTCGCCACCTCCGTCGCAGTTAACGACGAGGATGTCGCTGCGTTTAAAGAGCTGCAGGAATTGGGGGTGGAGTTGGAGATCAGGCGCGTTCCGAGCACGCCTGTTGAGGACACGAGCAAGCTCTTCTCGTAATCCTCGTGATCCACGTTGTCAGGAGTGAAACCCTGACGTTCTGTACGTGATATCCAAAGTGCGTACATACATTTTGAAAGGAGGAGCAAGATGGAATACTCGATCATCCAGATCGCTCTGGTCTTCGTTGTTACGTTCATCGCGGCAATCGACCAGTTTGACTTCCTCGAGTCTCTCTATCAGCCCATCGTCACCGGCGCCGTCATCGGTCTTATCCTTGGCGACCTCAACACCGGTCTTCTCGTGGGTGGTACCTATCAGCTCATGACGATCGGCAACATGCCGATCGGAGGCGCTCAGCCGCCTAACGCCGTCATCGGCGGCATCATGGCAGCCATTCTCGCTATCGCCACGGGCCTCGAGCCCAACGCGGCAGTCGGCCTCGCCATTCCGTTCGCTCTGCTTGGCCAGCTTGGCGTTACCCTGGTCTTCACGCTTATGTCCCCGCTTATGTCCACGGCCGATAACATGGCTCACAACGCGGACACCAAGGGCATCGAGCGCCTGAACTACTTCGCCATGGCTCTGCTCGGCCTGATCTTCGCTGTCGTCGTCACCCTGTTCTTCATCGCTGGCGCTACCATCGGTCAGACCATCGCTTCTGCCATCCCGACTTGGCTGCAGACCGGTCTGTCCGCTGCAGGCGGCATGATGCGCTTCGTCGGCTTCGCCGTCCTGCTCAAGGTTATGATGAACCGCGATATGTGGGGCTTCTTCCTCATGGGCTTTGGCCTCGCGCTCATCACCGTTGCCAACGATTCGCTGGCAACCCCTGCTCTGCTCATCCTCGCTCTCATCGGCTTCGGCATCGCTTTCTGGGACTTCCAGCAGCAGACCGAGCTGAAGGGTGCAGCTGTTTCTGACGGAGGTGACTTCGAAGATGGCATCTAATGAGTATGTGATCCCGGAGCACTACGAGGATCTCACTCCTGCTCCGCAGCTCGACCAGAAGACCCTCAACAAGATGGCTTGGCGCTCCTGCTTCCTGCAGGCCTCGTTCAACTACGAGCGTATGCAGGCCGCTGGCTGGCTCTACTCCATCATCCCCGGTCTGGAGAAGATCCACACCAACAAGAACGACCTCGCGGCTTCCATGAGCCACAACCTGGAGTTCTTCAACACCCACCCGTTCCTCGTCACCTTTGTTATGGGCATCGTGCTTTCGCTCGAGCAGAACAAGGTTGACATCCCCACGATCCGCGCCGTCCGCGTCGCCGCAATGGGCCCGCTCGGTGGTATCGGTGACGCCCTGTTCTGGCTGACGCTCGTGCCTATCACGGCCGGCATCACCTCCAACATGGCCATCAACGGCAACGCCGCTGCGCCGATCATCTTCCTGGTGATCTTCAACGCCGTCCAGTTCGCTCTGCGCTTCTGGCTCATGAACTGGTCCTACAAGCTTGGCACCAGCGCTATTGACGCTCTGACCGCCAACATGCAGGCCTTCACGCGTGCCGCTTCCATCATGGGCGTCTTCGTCGTCGGTTGCCTGGTCGTCACCATGGGTGGCACCCAGATCAACCTCCAGATCCCCAACGGCACCACCCGTGGCCTCTCCGCTACTACCGTGATCGTCTCCGAGAAGGAGGCCGAGAACTTCACCGGTATGGAGGGCATCGATACCGAGACCGCTGAGGCCGGTACCATCGCCATGACCGATAAGGACGGCAACGCCCTTACCGCTTCCGATGCCGACGGCAACGCTGTCGAGTGCGGCGTCACCGATCTGGGTAACGGCATGGAGTCCGTGACCTACGGCACCGTTACCGAGGATCCGGTCAACTTCTCTGTTGCCGACACCCTCAACACCATCGTCCCGAAGCTCGTCCCGCTTATGCTTACGCTGCTGCTTTACTACATGTTCGCTAAGCACAGCTGGACCCCGACCAAGGGCATTCTCCTGCTCTTCGTCCTTGGCATCCTGGGCGCTGGCCCGCTTGGTCTCTGGCCGAGCATCTGGTAAGGCTCTAGCTTGAGGGGTGTGTCCCTACGCGGCTCACACCCCGACCCCTTAAGCCATGTGTATGTTAAAAGCCGCGTGCTCGAAAGAGCGCGCGGCTTTTGTTTTCTTGATGATTCGGGTGTGGCAGACAGATAATGCTAAACACCCTAGGTAGTTAGCCGAATTCGAGCAAAAGGGAGGATAGGATGGCGATCGGAGCGCGTAAGCAACCGCTGTACGATCAGCTGGTCGATATTCTGACCGAAAAGATCGACCATGAATATCGCGCCGGTGACATGATTCCTTCCGAGCGCGAACTTTCGGAGCGCTATGGTCTCTCGCGTACTACGGTACGCCTGGCTCTGCAGGAACTGGAGCGTTTAGGACTGGTGGTTCGGCAGCACGGTCGCGGTACCTTTGTGACCGACCGTTCGGCAAAAGCAACCAATCTTATGCAGTCCTACAGCTTTACCGAGCAGATGCGCGCGATGGGTCGAGAACCCGAGACCACGATTCTCGAGTTTTGCGAGATGGAGGCCGATAAGAATCTGGCCGAGCATATGGGATTGCGCATCGGTGATCGCATTTTTAAGCTCAAGCGCCTTCGTTCTGCCGACAACATGCCCATGATGGTCGAACGCAGCTATCTACCGGTTCGTCAATTTCTGTCCCTAAAGCGACCGATGCTGGAGCGTAAGCCGCTTTACGATGTGATTGAGCAGGACTTTCAGCAAAAGATTCGCGTGGCCGAAGAGGAGTTCTATGCGAGCATAGCCCGTCCCACCGATGCCCACCTTTTGGGAATTGTCGAGGGCTCGCCTGTGCTCGATTTGGTCAGGACTACGTATAACGAGTCAAACGAGGTAGTGGAGTACACACTCTCGGTTGCTCGTGCCGATCAGTTTAAATACAAGGTTTACCACCAGCGCAGTAACTAGTGCTCGCATCGTTTCCATATGGTGATTCTTTGCATTTAACTGGTTACTACCAGATAACCAACCGAAGTGTATAATTGCACGTCAGAGGATTACTTCTAGAGAGAGGTATTAGAAATGTTCGAGAAGAGTGTCGAGGAGCTCACCGAGCTCGGCGCCCAGATCACCACGGCCGAGATTGCTCAGCAGCCCGAGCTTTGGCGTGATACGCTCAACATCTATCGCGAGAACAAGGAGGCCATCGAGGCCTTCCTGGCCGAGGCTCGCGCTATGGGCGAGGGTCGTCTGTCCGTTGTCTTCACCGGTGCCGGTACGTCCGACTACGTTGGCGATACCTGCGCCCCGTACCTGCGTCACGCTGGCAACACTGATCTCTACGACTTTAAGCCCATCGCCACGACCGACATCGTGAGCGCCCCGCGCGACTTCCTGCGCGCCGAGGATCCCACGCTCGTGGTTTCCTTTGCCCGCTCTGGCAACAGCCCCGAGAGCCTTGCCGCCGTTGCCGTTGCCAAGGAGCTCGTCCACAACGTCAAGTTCCTCAACATCACCTGCGCTCCCGAGGGCAAGCTCGCCGTCGAGTCTGCCGATGATCCCAATGCGCTGACGCTGCTCATTCCGCGCGCCAACGACAAGGGCTTTGCCATGACCGGTTCTTATTCCTGCATGACCCTGCTCTCCACCCTTATTTTCGACACTGCCTCTGACGAGCAGAAGGCCGAGTGGGTCGAGACGATTGCCAAGATGGGCGAGGAGGTCATCTCCCGTGAGCCTGAGATCGCCGATTACCTGGCTGGCGACTTCAACCGCGTGACCTACCTGGGCTCCGGCTCCTTCGGTGGCCTTGCTCAGGAGCTGTCTCTT
>CABSNX010000156.1 GCA_902479205.1 uncultured Collinsella sp.
TCGTGGGCTCGGAGATGTGTATAAGAGACAGGGGGAAAGGTGTTGAAAAATGGGGCGGTTCCCCATATTATTGATGACGTCGACAGGCGGGGTGGTTCCCCGCGTACGTGCCATCTGAGTAACCGAGGGGAGGGCGCACATGGGAATGACGGGTGCATACGAGCGCAATCTCGATGCAAAAGGTCGTCTATCCCTGCCTGCACCCCTTCGCGAGGAGCTTGGAGAGCACGTTCGCGTGTTCAAAGCCCTGGATGTCGATGCTCTGTACGTGTTCTCTGCCGAGGCCTTCGATAAGTGGGTCGAAGGACTCTTCGCGGGTCGTGAGGGCCACGAGGGTTTTAACCCGCGTGACATCAACGACCAGAAGCTTATGAGGGCGATCAACAAGCGCACCACGTCGATGGATGTGGACAGCGCAGGTCGTATCGGTCTTTCTGAGTCTCTCCGCAAGCAGGCGAACCTCGACCGCGAGGTCACGGTTGTGGGCAACTACGACCACCTTGAGGTTTGGGACCGCGCTACGGCCGATGAGGACGATGATGACGAGGCCCTGCTGGACCTCTTCTTCTCGTAAGGGCAAGGCACGAGTAACGGATGGAGCGTGGGATCTTGACACAAGAATATCGGCATGAACCTGTCATGCTCGGCGAAGTGCTTGAGTCGCTGCAGCTAAAGAGCGGCTCCGTCGTCTGCGACTGCACCCTTGGCGGTGCCGGCCATTCGGTAAAGATGGCCGCGCAGGTGGGGGAGACCGGCCTTTTGCTCGGCGTCGATCAGGACGACATGGCCCTCGAGGCCGCTGGCGCCCGTCTGGACCGCGAGGTTCCCGGCGTACCGCACCAGCTGCTGAAGGGCAACTTCGGCGACTTGGACGAGCTGCTTTGCTCGGCCGAGGTGCCCGGGGTCGATGGCTTCCTGTTCGACTTGGGCGTTTCGTCGCCGCAACTCGATATCCCTGGCAGGGGCTTTTCGTACAACGAGGACGCCCCATTGGACATGCGGATGGATCCGGGTAACAACACCTTAAACGCAGCTGAGGTCATCAACACCTATAACGAACACGACCTCGCCCGGATTCTACGCGTCTATGGCGAAGAGAAGTTCGCCTCGCAGATCGCGCGTGAGATCGTGCGCCGCCGCGAGCATAAGCCGATCGAAACCACCGGTCAGTTTGTCGAGATCATCAAGGCTGGTATCCCCGCTGCCGCTCGTCGGCATGGCGGACACCCAGCCAAGAAAAGTTTCCAGGCCATTCGCATCGAGGTCAATCACGAACTCGATGTGCTCGAGCGAGGGCTTGACGCCGCCACAAGGTGGCTCAACCCGGGCGGACGCATCTGCGTCATCTCGTATCACTCGCTCGAGGACCGTATCGTAAAGAACCACTTTAAGGAGATGAGCCAGGGGTGCACGTGTCCGCCGGAGATTCCGGTGTGCGTGTGCGGCAACGTGCCGATACTCAAGGTCATCACCCGCAAACCCCTGGTTGCCCAACCCGATGAGGTTGCGCGCAACCCTCGGGCGAGATCAGCCAAGATCCGCGTGGCGCAGCGTCTGTAGACGCGACCGCGCGATATTGGACCTCCCGCTCGTACCACAAACGAAGCTTAAACACACTACCAACGTACTCGGGATGGGAGGCGGCATATCATGGGCTACAACACCTCAAACGCAGCACTCGCCTATGATATGAACGCCATGCCCGCCTATCGTGAGGCACCGCAGGCCCCCGTTGCTCCCCGCGAGCAGCGCACGCCGCGCTTTGATGTCTACACGGGCGCGGGCCGTCAGGCAAACCAGGCGGTAAGCCCGGTTTTCATGAGCGTTCTTAAAACGTTTTGCATCATTGCGGCCATCTTCATGACGATCGGTGTCGCCCGTGTGGCGCTCGCCGGCGTTACGGCTCAGGTGCTCAACAGCAACGCCGCGCTTACCAACACGCTCGAGAAGGCGACCGATGAGAGCTCCGACCTGGAGGTCATGCATTCGGTCTATGGTGCCGACACGCGCATTCGCGACCTTGCGGGCGCTTATGGCATGGTAGAGCCCAGCGAGAGCGTTACACTTGACTTTTCGCAGGATGCAGCCGCGGGCGCTAGCTCGACCGCGACCGCTCAGTAACAAGACGGTAGCTGAGTATGACAAATGACTATCGCCGCGGCTCCGACGGGGGTCGCGGTTCTGGACGTCCCTCATCGCGGGGACGTTCTGGTTATCAAGGAACGGGTCGGCCATCTTACAACGCGAGGCCGTCCTATGGCAACGACCCTGCGTCGCGTCTCCGTGGCTCGAGTGGTCCTCAAATGCATAACACCAGACCGCGCAAGAGCTCGTCGACCGAATGGCTCACGGGCACGCCGCTGCCCCGTCGCAAAGCCGTCATGGGCTTCATCGGGTTTGGCTTGGGTTTGGGCGTCCTTCGCCTTGCCGACTATCAAATTGTGGAAGCCGATAAGTTACGCGACCGCGCCGATGCGCGTCGCTTGCTTGCGCAGACGCTGTATGCCAAACGCGGTACCATCTACGACCGTAACGGCAACGTGCTGACGTCGTCGGTCGAATGCCGCAACATCGCCGTGAATCCTCAGCTTATCGAGGACGTTGACAAGACGGTATCGGCGCTGGTCAAAGCTACGGGAATCGATAAAAAGACCTGTCGCGAGCTCGTTGAGTCGGATGGCACCTGGGTGTATATCAAACGGCAGGTGGACGAGGACGATGTCGCGGCACTGGAGAAGAAGAACCTACCAGGCGTGCTCTTTGAGCAGGCCATGAAGCGCGTGTACCCCTACGGCAACCTGGCATCGCAGGTGCTCGGTGTGGTAAACGTGGACAACGACGGTCTGACGGGC
The DNA here is from genome assembly GCA_902479205.1 of uncultured Collinsella sp. Taxonomy (GTDB): domain Bacteria; phylum Actinomycetota; class Coriobacteriia; order Coriobacteriales; family Coriobacteriaceae; genus Collinsella. Next base: position 2,853 of record CABSNX010000156.1, read on the forward strand.
CTCGAAAAACAGTACAACAAGCTTTTGACCGGAACCAACGGTTCGCTGGTGCGTGAGCGGGCGAGGGACGGTAGCTATATCGCGGGCGGCGCCTATAAGAAGGTGGCGGCGGTTGACGGCGTGGATATCGTGACGACACTCGATGTCAATATCCAGCGTGCCGCCGAGGACGCCCTGGCCGAGGCGGTCGAAAAGACCAAGGCCAAGAATGGCTCGGCCCTGGTGACGGACCCCACGACGGGCGAGATTCTGGCGGCATGCTCGTATCCGACATATGACCAGGCCGATCTGGAAAACGCCAAGACCGAAGACATGAACTTGCGCCTGGTTACCGATGCCTACGAGCCCGGCTCGGTCTTTAAGACGCTCGTGGCCGGTGCCGGCTTCGACTTGGGTGCCGTGCGTTCGAGCACGTCGTTTGAGGTGCCGGCGAGCATTAAGGTTGGCGACGACACCGTTACCGACGCCGATAAGCGCGACTACACCATGACCATGGACGTGCGCGAGATGATGCGCCGTTCGTCCAATGTGGGCTTTGTCCTGGTGGGACGCAAGATCGGTGCCGATGATTTTGCCACCTATGTGGACAAGTGGGGTATCGGTCATAGCTCCGGTGTCGATTTTCCGGGTGAGAGTCTGGGCATCGTCAAGGAGCGCGACCAGTACGACGGCGCCACGCTGGGCTCGATGAGCTTTGGCCAGGCGCTGTCCGTCTCGCCGATTGAGGTCGCACGTGCCGTGGGCGGCATAGCGAACGGCGGCGTGATGATGACGCCGCACTTCTATAAGTCCAGCAAGGGCGATGAGAAGGACTGGGGCGAAGGCGAGCGTGCGATTTCGGAGGACGCTGCCGCCCAGGTGACATCGTGCATGCAGACGGTCGTGTCCGAAGGCACGGGCGTTGGCGGTGCGGTCGATGGCTATGACGTGGCGGGCAAGACCGGTACGGCCGAGCGTGCTGACGAGAACGGCGGTTACCTCAAGGAGAACTACATGTCGTCCTTTATGGGCTTTGCGCCGGCACAATCGCCCAAGGTGCTGTGCTATATCACACTCGATGGAACGCCGAGCGGCTCGGATGCCGCCGCGGTGCCATTCCAGTCCATTATGGCCAACGCGCTCGACGTGCTGGGTATCCCGCGCACGAAGTAGGGGGTTACAATCTTGAGCGTGGCCTGCCGTTTGATCTGAAGGGTGTTCACATGCCCTGCACCACGCGCGCATGGCACTGGGATACAATACGCCGATAGCATTATTAGGTTTACAGGGGAGCTGCAATGATAGAGATCGCCGTCAACAACCTCGCGGCCTCAACGGGGGCCCGAACCGTGACGGAAGAAGTCGATCGGGTATGCCGCGGGTGCGTTATCGACTCGCGTCAGATCGAAGAGGGGACGATCTTTGTCGCCTTCCCCGGCGAAAAGGTCGACGGCAATGATTTTGCCTCCCGTGCCATCGAGTCGGGTGCCGGTGCCGTCGTGATGACGCGCGAGCCCGATGCCGAGCTGGTTTCGTTGGCGCAGGACAAGGGATGCGCCATCTTGCTGACCGACGACCCCGTGGAGTTCTTGCTGCGCCTGGCGCACGTATATCGCTTGGAGCTTGGCTGCCTGGTCGTCGGCATTACCGGTTCGATTGGCAAGACGACGACCAAGGACGTGCTCGCTGCCGTGCTCGCCAAGCGTTATCGCGTCTGGGCCACGAAGGGCAATTTCAACAACCTGATCGGCATGCCGCTCACGGTGCTTTCCGCTCCGGCCGATACCGAGGTCCTGGTGCTCGAGATGGGCATGAACCATTTTCATGAGATTGAGCGCCTGTCCCAGTCTGCCAACCCCAATCTTGCCATCGTGAGCAAGATCGGAACCTCCCACATCGGTATCCTGGGCAGCCGCGAGAACATCGCCCGCGCCAAGTCCGAGATTGTCCAGGGCATGTGCGCCGCCGGCGACTTCTCGCCGTTGCTGGTTTTGGGCGGC
>CABSNX010000157.1 GCA_902479205.1 uncultured Collinsella sp.
CGTGGGCTCGGAGATGTGTATAAGAGACAGGAGGTTGGTCAGCGAGCCGGTCGGCGTCGGGACGCGCTGGGCGGCACCGATGAGCTTGCCGTTGAGCTCGGGGAGAACCAGGCCGATAGCCTTGGCAGCGCCCGTGGTGTTCGGGACGATGTTCTCGGAGCAGGCGCGGGAGCGACGGAAGTTGCCCTTGCGCTGCGGGCCGTCGAGCGGCATCTGGTCGCCGGTGAAGGCGTGGATGGTGGTCATGATGCCGGACACGATGGGAGCGAAGTCGTTCAGACCCTTGGCCATCGGGGCGAGGCAGTTGGTGGTGCAGGAAGCAGCGGAGATGATGTTGTCCTCAGCGGTCAGCGTCTCATGGTTGACGTTGTACACGATGGTGGGCAGATCGCTGCCGGCCGGAGCGGAGATGACGACCTTCTTGGCGCCAGCGTTGATGTGGGCCTGAGCCTTAGCCTTGCTGGTGTAGAAGCCGGTGCACTCGAGAACGACGTCGACGTCAAGGTCGCCCCAAGGCAGGTTGTTAGCGTCGGCCTCCTTGTAGATCTTGATCTCCTTGCCGTCAACGGTGATGGAATCCTCGCCAGCAACGACCTCGTGATCGCGAGCGTAGTTGCCCTGCGTGGAGTCGTACTTCAGCAGGTAAGCGAGCATATCGGGAGAGGTGAGGTCGTTGATAGCGACGATCTCGGAGCCCTCATGACCGAACATCTGACGGAAAGCCAGACGACCGATGCGACCGAAGCCGTTAATAGCAACCTTTACTGCCATTGTGTCTCCTTTCGTAAGGCCCCCGCGAGCTACAGCGCCCGCCGTTGAGGCCCACAAACTAACCACTCGCCTAATATACCTTTTTTTTGACTTGAATTTCACGAGAATGCTCGAAATTGAAAATCAAATTTACGTTAAAACGTTTTAAAGACTAAAATAGCAGCTAAATCCATATATGAGTCGTTACTTCAAACTACCTGTTTGCTTCAATGAGCTTTTCAAGCCGTAAAACACGATGGTAGAGGGCTGACTTCGACAAGGGAGGGTCAGCCATCTCCCCCAAATCACGCAGCGACAGATCAGGATAGCGCTCGCGCAGGTCGCAAAAGACCGCCAAGGCATCCGGAAGCGCATCGCGAAGGCCACGCTGCTCGAGCTCATCGATAAGCGCAAGCTGATGTTGGGCAGCACCGGCGCTTCTGGTCTGGTTGGCGAGCTCGGCATTCACGCGACGGTTCACATCGTTCTTAACCAACTTGACCGCGCGCGCCTCCTCAATCTCGGCAACGCTGCGCTTGGCACCAATCAGCTTTAATAGATGCTCGATTTCCTCGGCGCTCTTAATGTACACGGCATATGACCCCCGCCGTGCATTAACACGCGCATGGACCCCAATCTGCTCCAACAGATCGCAAAGTCCCTTGGCATATTGCTCGCCCTGCACAGCGATCTCCAAATGAAAATCGCCGCGTGGATCGGCCACGAAGCCGCCCGCGATGAGCGCGCCGCGGATATAGGCAAGTCTACAGCAAGGACGGGCAACGATATGTCGGGGTACGCCGGCGACAAGTCCTCCCCTACGGTCGAGGATACCTAGCAGAACCAAGGCCTTATCCAGGTCTGGCTGATCAGGCAAGGTGATGAGGTAGTTTCGAACCTTATGCAAGACAGATTTGCGGACGGTGAACTCCGTTTTGAGCTTAAGGATACGATGCGTCAGCGTGATCATCGTGCGCGCGACGGCTCCCGTCTCAGTCGCAACCGTCAAACGATACCGCCCAGAGCCGGCAAGCGAGAGCGTACCACTCACGCGCGTGAGGGCGGCAAGCGTCGACAAGTCGCAGTATTCACATTCGGGTTCGCAGCGCGCAAGCTCGTCGCGCACCTCAGCGGTAAACGACATGCAGGCCTATGCCTTCGTGTTGGCGCGCGACAGGTCGCGGTGGGAGATGCTCACATGATACTGAGCGCCTTCCAGGTAACGGGCCGTGGCCTCGGCAATGGCAACGCTGCGGTGCTGACCGCCCGTGCAGCCGATGGCGATAGAAAGCTGCGGCTTACCCTCCGCGATATAGCCCGGCATCACCGTATCGAGCAGCTGTGTCCAAGCCTTCCAAAACTCCTGCGTCTTGGGATGGTCCAGAACAAAATCGGAGACCTTTTTATCGAGACCGGTCATGGTGCGCATCTCGGGATCGTAGAAAGGATTGGGCAAGAAGCGAACATCGATCATGATATCCGCCTCGATGGGCATGCCATGCTTAAAGCCAAACGAGAACACGTGGACATCCATAAGCTGCTGGTCGGACAGCTCGGAAAAAGCCATGCGCAGCTTGTTGCGCAAGGCAGAAGTGCGCAAGCGGCTCGTGTCGATAATCATATCGGCTCGATCGCGAACGCCCTGCAGCTGCAGACGTTCACGCTGAATAGCGTCGGCCGTGGTCTCCCCCGGCTTTGCAATGGGATGGCGACGACGGTTTTCGCTATACCGGCGAATCAGCACCTCGTCAGACGCCTCGAGAAACACAATGTCGCAGCTCATCTCGCGCTCTTCCAGTGCGGCAACAGCATCGAGCAGTTCATCGAACAAGCCCTGGCTACGCAGGTCGCAGGTAACGGCAAGGTGCCTGCCCACGCCCGTATTAATGCCAACGAGCTCAGCAAGCTGGGCAATCAGGCGTGGGGGCAGGTTGTCGATACAAAAATAGCCCATGTCCTCAAACACATGCATGGCTTGCGTTCGGCCCGAGCCGGACATTCCGGTGATGATAACGATATCGGGGATACGCTCCGAGCGCTCCGCCGCATCCATGGCATCTCCCTTTTGCATGTGTGCCTCCTAAAATAAGCGCGGGACCCGGCCAGCGGATCCCGCGCGATCAATTGCCTTTATTGAGTATACCGCCCCAAGCGGATACAAGGCCCGTCTTACGCCTCAAGCGCAGCCTTGAACCAACTTGTAATACTCGTGGGGTGCGTGATAGCGGTGCCGACGACAACGGCCCACGCGCCGGCGTCGATTGCAGCGCGAGCCTCCTCGGGCGTATGCACGCGACCCTCGCAAATGATGGGAAGGCCGGGAAATTCCTCGGTCGCCTGACGCAGGAGCGGCAGGTCGGGGCCATCGGCCATGGTGCAGTCGATGGCGGCGACACCGTGAGAGAGTGTGGTGGATACCAGGTCGAAGCCCATATCAACCGCACGGCGAATGTCCTCGATGGTGGCACAATCCGCCATCAGGAGCACACCCTCCTCGTGCAGCGGGCGGAAGGTATCCTCGACCGACTTGCCATCGGGACGCGGACGATCGGTGGCGTCGATCGCCACGATATCGGCACCCGCAGCAACGCAGGCACGAGCGTGACGCAGCGTCGGCGTGATGTAAACGCCCTCGTGCCCGTCCTTCCACAGACCGATGACGGGAACCTCACAGCGACCCTTAATGGCGGCAATGTCGGCAAGGCCCTGGCAGCGAATGGCGGCGGCGCCGCCAAGCTCGCAAGCGCGAGACATTTGAGCCATGGTCTCGGGCGTACGAAGCGGCTCGCCCATATACGCCTGAACACTCACGACGAGCTTGCCCTTCAGGGACTGGATCAAAGGATCAACGGTCATGTTCGACTCAACCTTTCTCAAAACAGCCTTCTGAGACACCGCACCTTGACGTTCAAACCGTCGCTCGCGTACCGAAGTACGCTTCGCTCCTCTTTCACGTCAATCTGCGGCACCTCAGAAGGCGCACTTGGTAGTTATGTTTACTTCAACGATGCAAGAAGGTGTTCGGCGGCACCGATGAGCGGCGCGTCGCCCTCCAGAGAGCCGATGAGAATCGGCGTGTCCTGAAGCGGGTCGAGCGCCTGGCTGGCATAGCCCTCGTGCACCGAGTCCTTCCACGTCTGTGAACGCCAATCGGGACCTTGGTGAATCACGCCGCCCGAAAGCACGATGACCTCAGGGTCCAGGATGTTAGCGAGCGAGCCCAGGCTGGCGCCCAGCGCAAAGCCGGCGTCATGAATGACCTCGGTCGCCTTTGCGTCGCCTGCGCGGCACAGGTCGTTCACGTCACGGCCGACCGAAGGACGGCTGGGGTCGACGCGGCCAAAACGCTCATCGTACATGCGCCCGATTGATGTTCCGGAAGCAACCGACTCCAGATGGCCGGAACGCCCGCAGGCGCAGGGAATGCCGGCGGCAGCCGAGCACTCGATGTGGCCCATATGGCCGGCAGCACCATGGAAGCCCTGCATCACGCGGCCGTTCTCGACATATGCGCCGCCGATGCCCGTACCGATGCCCAAACACAAGACGGAGAACTTGCCCTTGCCGACGCCCCAGTGGGCCTCGCCCAGAGCATGAGCCTGCACGTCGCCTACAACGGCAACGGGAAGGCCGAGGTCCTCGCGCAGACGCGGCCCCAACTGAACGCCGGACCAGCCGGGCATAATCTCATTGGCATACGCGATGGCGCCCGTCTTGGGGTCGACGACACCGGCAGCGCCGATGCCAACTCCGAGGACCTCGACATCGGGATTTGCCTCAAGAGCTGCCTTGATAGACGCCTCGATGCGCTGGAAGACCGCTTCGCCACCCTCCTGGGCCTCGGTGGGAACCTCAGCCTCAAAAACGGGATGGGGCACACCGCCGTCAGCCGGGTACTCCATGATGGCAGTCGCGATCTTAGTTCCGCCGATATCGACAGAGCAGACGTACTTGTTCTCCATGTCGTTCTCCTTCGGAGACAAAACAACTACAGGAAATGCGCCGTCAGGCTAGCCGTCACAGCTGTCTCTTATACACATCTCCGAGCCCACGAGACCGATCAGTATCTCG
>CABSNX010000158.1 GCA_902479205.1 uncultured Collinsella sp.
GGCAGCGTCAGATGTGTATAAGAGACAGTCCCAGGACAGGTTACTCGGCGCTCTTGAGGGCGCCGACCATGTCGATCTTGTTGAGCGTTCGGTTGGTGGCGAGGTTGACGATAATCGTAAAGCCGAAGGACAGCACCACGGCAAGCACATAGCTCAGCGGCTCGACCTCAACGTCAAAGTACAGCGACGGCATCTGCAGGATGTACGTAAAGCTCTCGGCAAGCAGGCCACCCAGCGGCACGCCCAGTGCGGTGCCAATCGCCGTGAGGATCAACGTCTCCTTGTTGACGTAGTGGTGCACCTCGCCACGGCGGAAGCCCAGCACCTTGATGGTCGCCAGCTCGCGCTCGCGCTCGGAGATGTTCGTGTTGGACAGCGTAAACACCACCACAAACGACAGGCACGCCGCCATAAAGGTCACGAGCACCACGACGGAATTGATGATAGTAAAGTTCGCCTCATAGTTTTCCCAATGTTCGGCCGTGCTCGAGATGGTGAGCCAACCGTCGCTTTTAAGCTTCTTGCTAAACGCAATCTGGTCAGAAGATGAACCCTTAAGCAGCACAAAGATGCCGTTAAGACGCGCGCTTCGGCCGAACGCGCGCTCATAGGTGCCCTGCGTCATGTAAAGCGTGTTGCCCAGATAGTTGAGCGAAATGTCGCTGACTTTGACCTTGGCTACGTTGAGCGACGAATCCTGGACGTGCGCCGTATCGCCCGGTTGAATCCCCAGCACCAGCTGTGAACTCTTGCTCAGGTACACATCTCCGTCACGCAAGGATAGCGGCTCTTTGGACTCGTCCTCGAGGCACACGTAGTCGTCCAGATCGTTCATGCGGTCATCGGGCACCACGATCAGCTGCACGGTCTCGCTCTTGCCGCCAAACGTAAAGGTAACGTTGTCAGTCATGATCGGCAGCGTCGAAGTTACGGTCACGTTGGAATCATTGGCCGCGCTGCGCTCATCCAACGCCGCGCACGTCTGCGTAAAGTCATCGGGGTTGGCGACCGCCAGCAAGTCATAGCGCGTGATATGCCCATACTGCTTGGGCGAAAGCGCGACCGACGTGTCGCGAATACCCATACCGCAGATCACAAGCGCGGTGCAACCCGCGATGCCAAAGATGGTCATAAAGGCGCGCTTTTTATAGCGGAAAAGGTTGCGTGCAGCGACCTTGTTCAAAAAGCCCATGCGGCGCCAGATAAAGCCGATGCGCTCGAGCAAGATGCGCGAGCCAGCGCGCGGGGCCTTGGGACGCATAAGCGAGGCCGGGGTCTCGGCCATCTCGTGGCGGCAGGCGATAATCGTGGCGCCCACCACGCCCACGGCAAACAGCGCCACCGACACGAGCGACGACACGATGTCGTACGAAAGCAGCATCTGGGGCAGTGAGTACATGTCGTCGAACACCGTAAACAGGAACAGCGGCAGGCCCACAAATCCGATGATGTTGCCGAGCACGCCGCCGATCAGACAAGCCCACAGCGCATAGTCCACGTATTTGGACAGAATACGCCCGCGCGAATAGCCGAGCGCTTTGTACAGGCCAATAAGCGTGCGCTCCTCCTCGACCATACGCGTGGCGGTGGTGAGGCTGATGAGCACGGCGACGATAAAGAAGATGAACGGAAACACCGTGGCGATGGCCTCAATTGACGAGCTATCGCTCTCCACGCTCGAGTAGCTTGCGATATTGCCGCGGTCCTGGATGTACCAGGTGCATTCGCCCAGGTCAGAGAGCTCGGCGCGGGCATCGGCAAACTGCTGGTCGGCGGCGGCACGGCGCTGGTCCAGGTCGGCTTGCGCCTGCGCACGCTCGTCGCTGCCCTCTGCCATGCGGTTGATGTTGCCCTGTTCAATCCCAAAGAGCATATTCGTCTGGCGCTCAGCCGCATCTAAGCTTGCCGGCGTGTCGACTGTCAGCTCCTGAGCGCGCGCCTTCTCACGCTCCTCGCGGATCTTCTCGATATTGCCCTTGGCCTTGTTGATCTTTGCCGCGTAGGCATCCGAATAGGAGTTGAGGCTCTTGGCTCCCTCGACGATCACGTGGACCGCAGAGTAGGAAGAAGATGTCGCGGCGTCCTCGCTCACATAGAACTTGTAGTCCGCGGCCGAAGCAGCGCGAAAGGCGTTGACTGTCGAGTCGGAGCTCACATCAGTGGGATCGAGAACCTCGGCCGTGATGGTGTACTCGCCTGCGGCAAACTGATCCTTGGCGCTTTGGTTCGACGAGCTCGCATCGTTGGCAGCAAAGCTCACCGTATCGCCGAGCTTTTTACCCGAAGCCTTCAGGAACTTCGAAGTCACCGCGACCTCATCGGCGCTCTCGGGCAAATCGCCGTTCACGAGCACTGGCTGATCGATGTTCTCCTTGGAGAGGCTCTGTACGACGACACGCTCGCGCGTTGTACCCACGGCGGTGTAGGCGGTCTCGGTGTAGATGCCCTCGGCCGTCTCGACACCATCGACCTCTTGGATGGCGGCGAGATCATCGTCGGTCAGGCCATAGGTCGACTGCACGTTAATGTCATAGACATTTTGCTGGTCGAAGTAGGCGTCAACCGAATCGCACAGGTCCTCGCAACCCGCCTTAAGGCCGCACATCACGCTCACGCCAAGCGCGGTGATGACCACGATTGACAAGAAGCGCTTAAGACTGCCTCGGATTGTGCGGTAGATGCCACGGCGAAAAACCGTCGGCACCATATCGTTTGAGCTTTGGGCGGTACGGTAGGTCGCGAACTCCCGGTCGCGGCCCGCGTGCTCCGTATCGTGGCTTTGGCTGTTTTGGCGGTCCTGATCCATGGGCGCTACCACTCGATCGTCTCGATAGGCACGGGATTTTGCTGGACCGTCTCGCTCTCCACGCGGCCGCTCTTAAAGCGGATCAGGCGGTCGGCCATGGGCGCCAGTGCAGAATTGTGGGTGATGATAATGACCGTAATGCCCTGCTTGCAACAGGTGTCCTGCAACAACTGTAAGATTTGCTTGCCAGTTTTGTAGTCGAGGGCACCCGTGGGCTCGTCGCACAAAAGTAGCTTGGGGTTCTTGGCCAGTGCGCGGGCAATGGACACGCGTTGCTGCTCGCCGCCCGAAAGCTGCGCGGGAAAGTTGGCGAGGCGCTCGCCCAGGCCAACCTGGCGAAGCGTCTGTTCGGCATCGAGCGAATCGGGGCAGATCTGAGCTGCGAGCTCAACGTTTTCGAGGGCCGTCAGGTTGGGAACCAGATTGTAGAACTGGAAGACAAAGCCCACGTCGGCGCGGCGGTATTCCACAAGCTGCGCCTCGTTGGCAGCGCTCACGTCGCGCCCGTCCACCGTCACGGTGCCGGAGGTTACCGTGTCCATACCGCCCAGGATGTTGAGCGCCGTGGTCTTGCCGGCACCCGAGGCGCCCAGAATGATGGCGAGCTCGCCGCGCTCGACCGTAAAGCTCGCGCCGTCGAGCGCATGGATGCGGGCATCGCCCTCGCCGTATGCTTTGATGACGTCTTTGAATTCGATATAGGCCATCGATCGGTTCCCATCTGGTCGGATATCTCTTTAGTATTACCCATTTCGCACCGACCAAAAAGGGGCAGGTTTATTTTGGCAGGTTTTAGAGGCGGACGGTGAAGGTGATCTGGTTGCCGTGGCCGCAGACAGAAGCGCTCCCACCATGGGCTTCGGCGATGGCACGCACCACGGATAGGCCCACGCCCGAGCCGCCCGTCTTGGAGCTGCGCGACACGTCCGCACGATAGAAGCGGTCGAACAATCGATCTAGATCGCCTTCGGGCAGCTCGTCCACGGCGTTCGAAACGACAAGCTCGGCCGAGCCTTTGCCCGCACCGCGCGAAACAGCACGCAGGCTCAGCTCGATAACGCTGTCTTCGCTTGCGTAGCGTGTGGCGTTGTCCAGCAGTAGTTCAACAACCTGCGCCACTGCCGCGGCATCGGCATGGGCCCGCACACCGCTCGCGATCGACGTCGACAGCCGCTTGCCGCGCGAAACCGCCACCGATTCAAACGGCGCCGCCGCCTTGTCCACCGCCTCCGAAAGATCAAACGATGTCATGGCAAAGCCCGCCGAGCCCTCGTCCATGCGAGCCAAAAATACCAGACGCTCCGTAAGTGCCGTCAGCCGCGCGACCTGCTCGTGAATGCTCTGCGTCCACTCACTCTCGCCGCTCTCAATTTCCTGTACCTCGTTAGCGGCATCAATCACGGCCAGCGGCGTCTTGATCTCGTGGCTCGCATCGGTAATAAAGCGCTTTTGCTTGCTGTAGCTCTCGACCATCGGTCGAATCACCGCGCCCGAGGCACCCGCCACAATTGCCAACACCGCCAGCCAGCCAATGCAGCTGATGGCCACGCTCGCGCTTAAAAACGAATGGAAGCTTGTGAGCTCGCGTGAACAGTCGACGAATACATAGGTTGTCTCGTCGCCCTGAACCGTAACCGTATAGCGGTAGTTACCAGAAAAGCCCGAGGTCAAACCCTTGGAATACAGTCCTGCAGCGATGCGGGCGGCACGCTTGGCGCCCACCGCGGCAATGCGAGCCGTGTTGACATCGGTCACCTGCCCGCCGGCAATCGACACCGTAAAGTAGCGCGTGTCGAAGGGAGACTCCGCCGTCATGCCTTCAAAATGCCCATCGCGAACGGCTGCCCGGTTACCGGTAGCAACCTTGCCGGCAACCGCATCCTGACCGGGATCGGCCTTAGGCTCAGCCGTCCAATCGATGCCGTCCTTGCCCGCCAAGATATAGCCC
>CABSNX010000159.1 GCA_902479205.1 uncultured Collinsella sp.
ATAAGAGACAGGGGTATGTACTGCTCAACCGACGACGAGGATGCCGTGGCAGAGGGCCTGGGGCGCATCCGCAAGATCCTCACCGATAACTACGTGCGTCCCGACGAGTCCGAGCGCATTAAGTCCAAGATTCGCGAGCTGGGTCGCTTTACCATCATCGATAAGGTGACGGCCAAGCTCGACGAGTACAAAGACATCTACGTGGCGTCGTTTGCCAACCTGACCATTGAGCCGTTTGTGATGCCTGCCGAGTACGTGCGCGACTATTCCAAGATTCTCCAGGGTGGTATTTGGTGCATTATGAGCATCGAGTATCGTCGTCCCATGGAAGAGGAAGACGAGTTTGGCATGGAAGTCTTTGGCGACGATGCGCCTCGCCGCTCCAAGGCCAAGCGCAAAAAGCGCGGGCCCGAGGACTCTCCGTTTAGCGTGGCGTCGCTCACGCCCATCAAGATGCCCAACCTGGACCTGGACGCCATGATCGAGGAGCGTCAGTATTTCTCGCGCGACGAGTGGCTCAACATGCTGCTGCGCTCTGCCGGCTATGAGCCCAGCGAGCTTTCGGAGAAGGAGCGCCTGCACTTTATCGAGCGCATGGTGCCGCTGATCGAGCGCAACTACAATCTGTGCGAGCTTGGTCCCCGCGGCACCGGCAAGAGCCATATCTACAAAGAGGTCTCGCCTTACGCCATCTTGCTTTCGGGCGGCCAGACCACCACGGCCAACCTGTTCGGCCGCATGAACTCCATGCGCGCCGATCGCGTGGGCTTGGTGGGCCATTGGGATTGCGTGACGTTCGACGAGGTCGCCGGCATGCGCTTTAAGGACACCAACGCCGTGCAGATCATGAAGGACTACATGGCCAGCGGCAGCTACGCGCGTGGCCGCGACCAGATTAACGCCGATGCCTCCATGGTCTTTGAGGGCAACATCAACGACACCGTGCAAAACGTCCTTAAGACCACGCACCTGTTTGACCCGTTCCCGCCGGAGTTCAACAACGATTCGGCCTTCTTCGACCGTATCCACTATTACCTGCCGGGCTGGGAGATTCCCAAGATGCGGTCGAGCCTGCTGACCGGGCATTATGGCCTGATCACCGACTGCCTGTCGGAGTTTTGCAAGGAGATGCGCCGCAAGGACTTTACGCACCATATCGACCGTTACTTCCGCTTTAACAGCGACTTTAACAAGCGCGACGAGATCGCCGTGCGCAAGACCTTTAGCGGCCTGGCCAAGCTCCTGTTCCCCGACGAAGCCATGGACAAGGACGACGTGCGCTGGCTGTTGGATTACGCCATCGAGGGCCGTCGCCGCGTAAAGGAGCAGCTCAAGATTATGGCGGGCGTCGAGTTTATCGACGTTAACCTGGGCTATATGGATGCCGACAACCCGCAGGATGTGCATGTGGTGCGCGTGCCCGAGCAGAGCGAGGACACGCTGATTCCCGACGGGCCGCTGCTGTCCGGCCACGTGTTTGGCGTGGGCAGGTCGCAGGGCGGCGAGGTTGCCGTGTACAAGCTGGAGAATAAGGCCGTTGCCGGCGAGTGCAAGTTTAAGCACGAGGGCGTTGCCTTTAACAAGCCGGTGCGCGATACGCTGGAAGCCGCGTTCGACAACTTTGTGAACCTGGCGAACCGCGTGGCGCCGGGCATGCACATTGGCTCCAAGGATTATCTGCTGTTCTACAACGACCTGCAGAGCAAGGGCCTGTCCGAGGAAGTTTCGCTCGCCGAGTTTGTGGGCCTTTGCTCTGCGGCGTGCAACCGCCCGGTGATGCCCGCGCTGGCGATTCCGGGAATCTTGCGCATGTCGGGTTCTATGGACGAGATCCGAGGGCTCGAGGACATTATGCGCGTGGCCAAAAACGCCGGCGCCAAGCGCGTGATTTTGCCGCTGAGCGCCATCGCGGGCTTGCAGAGTGTTTCGTCCGAGATTATTTCGGGACTGAGTCCGGTGTTCTACATGGATGGTGACCCGGTTGATGCCGCGAAGAAGGCGCTGGATCTGTAGGAGTGCGGGCGTGCGGGCTTGCGTGCGCGTGGGCCCGCGGGCGTGTTGGCGTGTTCGAGTAGGGAGGCCTTGCCATGGCGAGCGAGCGTTCTGTTGGCGAGTTGCTCGACGAGCTGTTTGGCTTTGAGTCGGTAGCCAAGCGTCAGACGGCGCTTGAGCAGTACGATCGCGGTGAGCTGGTGCGCAGGGCGCGCTCCCGCGAGCTGCTGGGCGTGCTTAGGGGCGTCGAGGCTTCCGAGCACGCTGCGCGCGAGTCTGCCGTGCGGGCTGTTGACGGGTATGTTCGCCGTGTTGAGGGCGCCGCGCTTGCACGCGCTCGCAAGCGGGCGGGCATTGTTGGTCCGCTGCGGATGGAGCGCCGCTATGCTGCCTTTTTGCGCATGGAGGACAAGGCCGAGTTGCTGGCCCGTTTGGAGCAGACGCTTGCGTTTATCGAGGTAAAGCTGCGTGCGAATACGGCGGAAAAGGTGCGCGCGGCGTACGATGCGGCGGGGGCTATGGTGCTGCAGGACGTGGCACGCCTGAGTGACGTGCGCGTTGTGGATGCCGTGCCCCTGGATGCCGATCTGCTATGTACGCAGTTGGAGCAGTTGCGTTGTGCCGCCGACGCGACGGACCTTGCGGGTATGATCACAGCGACGTTTGAGTCCGAGCTGAGTGCGACGGGGTCGCTGGGCGCTGACGGGTTTACGGGCGATTTGGCTGGCGATGTTGCTGGTGACGTGGCGTTGGAGCGTGAACTTACCAACGTGCGCGGCGCTGCGCAGCGAGCGCGCTTGGCGGCGCAGGCGTATCGGGCCGAGCGCGCCACCCGCGTTGCGGGGAGCACGGTGGAGCCGGTATCGTTGCCCGAGTCTGCGTGCGCTGCGTGCGAGACGGCGTGCGATGCCGGGGAGCTTTCCGAGTTGCTCGCTCAGGTTAAGAAGTCGTTTGAGACCTACCGTCGTGTTATTGCCGACGGCGGGTTGTTCTGCGCGTTTGGCACGGGCTCGCCGCACGGCATTTGTTGTGGTACGAGCTATTTGGACTACGATTCTCGGCTTGATGAGGACGTGCTGGTGGGCGAGTACGATGGTGCAACCAGGCATACTGTTCGGCATGAGGTTGCGATTCCCGAGCTGGTGGATGGGGCTTCTGCCGAGGGCGGCGATTCGCTCAAGGTTGCCGTGGCGCGCATGCGCGAGTTTAACGGGCGTCGCTACGATGGTGTGCTGGATGAGGATCCTGCGCGCCATGTGAATGCGTTTTGGTATGGACTTAAAAAGCTCAGCCAGTATTGCGAGGCCGCCGTGCGTGTGGATGAGCGTGCTTGGGATTGCTTTATCGATAAGGTGCAGTTCGCCTACGATGAGCCCGTGGGACGTTTGGCTGCACAGATGGACGACAAGCAGGTTGCGGCTTTTGTTGCTGCCGTGGATGAGCTTGGCGCTGCTGAGTAGGGGTCCTGGCCTGGTAGGAGGTTTCATCATGAAGATCGAAGTTGACGTAGATCAGCTGCGCGAGAGCCTGCTCGACCGCGCGGGGTCTGCGGCGGGCGTGGGTTTTCCTGCTGCCATGCTCGACGTGATGGATATCGAGGACGAGCCGCCCCAAGAGCTCCTGGCCCGAGCCGAACGCGAAGGCCTCGACCTCCGTGTCTTCGCCACAGGCGACGATACGGACGACGGTTGGTAGCCATAGCCACCCCTCAACCTTATCCCCTCAATAACTTGCGGTGAAATAGGGACTGTTTAGGCTGCTAGAAGGCCTATTCAGTCCCTATTTCACCGCAAGTTATGGGTGGGGATGGCTACGACGCCAGCGTGGCAATGACGGCTTCGTCGCCGGCGTATATGAGGGTATTGCCGTCGGGGATGATGGTTTGGCCGTCGCGTTTGAGCATCACCACGATAAAGGGGTGCTTGCCTTGCGGCACATCGCGAAGACGCTGGCCGGCCAGGCGACCGTGGGGCGTTACGGTGACCTCGCGCAGTGTTACCTCGGCACGCTCTTCAAACGTCGGCGCGGCCATCACCAGAAGGTCTCCTTCCTCGATGACGGTATCGCCGTTGGGCAGCACCGGGTGCGCACCGTCGCGCAGCACCAAGACAACCAGCATGTCCGTCGCGCTGCCAATATCGGCGAGCGAGCGACCGGCAAACGGGTGGCCCGCACCCACCTTGAGCTTGACGAACGACATACCTTCTTCGTCGCGGTAATCGTTAAAGGTGCGGCGTACGTCGCCTTCTGCATCGATCATATTGAGCTTCTTCGCCACTGCTGGCAGCAGCGAGCCCTGCACCACAATGCTCGACACGGCAATCACAAAGACCAGGTCAAACAGGTCATGTCCACCGGGAACGCCGGCCACCACGGCAAAGAGGCTAAAGACGACCGATGCTGCTCCGCGCAGGCCCGCCCAACTTACGAGCGCCACCTGGCGAGGGTTTGTCTTAAAGGGCGCCAGCAGCAGACCGACGGCGATGGGGCGGCTCACGAAGAGCATAAACGCCATGAGTGCCAGGCCCGGCAGCAGCATTTGCGGCAGGCGGGCGGGCGTCACGAGCAGGCCGAGCAAAAAGAAGATGGTCATCTCGGCCATCTCGGTGAGGGTGTCGAAGAAGTGCGCCAGCTCGACT
>CABSNX010000160.1 GCA_902479205.1 uncultured Collinsella sp.
CTCCGTTATAATCGCCTAGAACATTAAATGGAAACGGGACGGGAGCCATATATGCGCCAGGGTTTCGACAACGCGAGGTATATCGAGCTGCAGGCCGCTCATATTAAGGAGCGCATCTCGCAGTTTGGCGGCAAGCTGTATTTGGAGTTTGGCGGCAAGCTGTTTGACGACTATCACGCGAGCCGCGTGCTGCCGGGTTTTGAGCCGGACAGCAAGTTTCGCATGCTCAAGAGCATTGCCGACGACGTCGAGGTCATCATCGCCATTAACGCGAACCACATCGAGAAGAACAAGGCTCGCGGTGACCTGGGTATTACCTATGACGAGGACGTCTTGCGCCTGGTCGACCTGTTCCGCGGCAACGGTTTTGCTGTCGCGGCCGTGGTTATCACCCAGTACGCCGGCCAGCCCGCCGCCGATGTGTTCCGCAATCGCCTGAACGCGCTCGGCATTCCTGCCAAGCTGCACTATCCCATCGAGGGCTATCCGCACGACGTCGACCTGATCGTGTCCGACGACGGCTATGGCAAGAACGAGTTTGTCGAGACCACTCGTCCGCTCGTCGTCGTGACAGCGCCCGGCCCTGGCTCGGGCAAGCTCGCCACCTGCCTGTCTCAGCTCTATCACGAGCACAAGCACGGCACCGCCGCCGGCTACGCCAAGTTTGAGACTTTCCCGGTCTGGAATCTGCCCCTCACGCACCCAGTCAATATCGCCTATGAGGCCGCCACGGCCGACCTCGACGATGCCAACATCATCGATTCCTTCCACTTGGAGGCCTACAACAAGACCACGGTCAACTACAACCGTGACGTCGAGGCTTTCCCGGTGGTCCGTGCCCTGATGGAAAAGATCCTGGGCAAGAGCCCCTACCAGAGCCCCACCGACATGGGCGTCAACATGGTCGGTTTTGCCATCACCGATGACGATGCCTGCCGCGACGCTTCCAAGATGGAGATCGTCCGCCGCTACTTTACCGCGGTCGAAAATGTGCGCCGTACCGGCGTGGGCGATGAGCAAGTCGACCGTCTCAAGATCATTATGAAGAAGGCTGGTATCGACAAGAATTACTCGCCGGCACGCTCGGCCGCCCTTACCAGGGAGCAGCTGACGGGTGGCCCCGTAGGCGCCATGGTCATGCCCGACGGCTCCGTGGTGACCGGCAAGACTTCCACGCGCCTGGGCGCCGCGAGCTCGCTCATCATGAATGCACTTAAGCATGTCTCGGGCGTTGACCTTGAGCTCGAGGTCATTAGCGATGAGGCGATCGAGCCTATCAGCAAGCTCAAGACGCATTTCCTGGGTAGCAAGAACCCGCGCCTGCACACCGACGAGACGCTTATGGCGCTCTCGATCACCTCAGCAACGAGCGAGACGGCGGCCCGCGTCCTTTCGGGCCTGGAGCAGCTGCGTGGCTGCGATGCCTTCTTTAGCGTGATCATCTCGCCGACGGACGAGACGGTGCTGCGCAAGCTGGGCATCAACGTGTGCTGCGAGCCTAAGTTCGAGCGCCGTGGCTTCTTCCACCGCTAAGCCTGGATAAATTGGTCTGAAAGGGGCGCATCGGATATACATTCGGTGTGCCCCTTTTATCAACAAAGCTACCGTTTAACCTAAAATTAGGCCGTTTACCTGCCTATAAGCGATTTGGGCGGTATACAATAACCCTAATTGTTTCATCCTTTTGCGGGGATGCCGCATGATGGATGTTGCCGGCCATCATGGGGTGTGCCGGTCGCGCACGGTGCAAGTGATGCCCGTGCCCGGTTTGAGGAGGCTGCCATGGCTGGCAAGGGTCGTGCGAGTGTCAACGATATGAAGCGTGTCGAGGTGCAGGTGCTGATGGAGATTGCACAGCAGTCCGAAGACAACGGCGGATTTTATGGCTTTTCGCGAAAGACGCTTGCCGAGCGTGTGGGGGTGTCTCCGTATCGCGCCCGCGCGGCAATTGAACGCTTGGAATCCGAAGACATCATTGAGGTCGTCTCGCGCTACAGCGACGACGGCGGCCAGCTCGCAAATGGTATTTGTCTTACGGAGCGTGGCGAATGGTATCTAGAGGGCATCCGTGCCGGTATGCTCGTGCGGGACTTGATCAAGGACGAAGTCGCCGATCGATAACAGGGTGCATACATAGTGGAAACGACGCCGTCTGGGCAATCGGACGGCGTTTTGTTTCGAGATGGAGAAATGCGATTGCGCGTAAGAAAAATTGTGTGCGGCGCGCGTCGCGAGTATTACAATGAAGACCCGTAAGATGTGTATGGACAACTTCTACGGGAAGCGCAGGTAACTCAATATGACCAAGCATGTGTTCGTGACCGGCGGCGTGGTTTCGTCTCTGGGCAAGGGTATTACCGCGGCCTCGCTGGGCCGTCTGCTCAAGTCGCGCGGCTACAAGGTAACGATGCAAAAGGCCGACCCGTATCTGAACGTCGACCCCGGCACCATGAGCCCGTTCCAGCATGGCGAGGTCTTTGTGACCGAGGACGGCTACGAGTCCGATCTGGACCTGGGCCACTACGAGCGCTTTATTGATGAGAACCTGACCCGCGATTCCAACTTTACGACTGGTGCCATCTATAAGAGCCTGATCGCCCGTGAACGTCGCGGTGACTTTTTGGGCGGCACCGTGCAGGTGATTCCGCACGTCACGAACGCCATTAAGGATAAGTTCCGTCGTATTGAGGAGCAGACCGGCTCCGACGTGGTCATCACTGAGTTGGGCGGCACCATCGGTGACATCGAGTCGCAGCCGTTTGTCGAGGCCATCCGCCAGTATCGCAAGGAGGCCGGTCCCGAGAACGTCTGCTACATCCACGTGTCGCTCGTTCCCTATATCGCCGCCGCCCACGAGGTCAAGACCAAGCCGACGCAGCACTCCGTCAAGGAGCTCCGCAGCTTTGGTATCCAGCCCGATATTATCGTTCTGCGCTCCGACCACCATATCGACGATGCCATCCGCGGCAAGATCGCAAGCTTCTGCGACGTCGACACCGACTGTGTCTTTACCAACGAGGACTGCGCGAGCATCTACGATGTTCCGCAGCTGCTCGCCGAGCAGGACTTTGACCTGCGCATTTGCGAGCGTCTGGGTCTGGACCCGCGTGAGCGCGACATGAGCCAGTGGAACGAGTTCCTGCGCAAGCAGAACCATGCCAACCAGCACGCCGACAAGGTGAAGATCGCCGTCGTGGGTAAGTATACGCAGCTGCCCGATGCCTACCTGTCGGTTATCGAGGCCCTGCACCACGCGGGCGTGTTCTACGATCGCCACGTTGACGTGCAGCTGGTCGATGGCGAGAGCCTCGACGAGCAGAATGCCTCCGAGGTCCTGGGGGACGCCTCGGGCATCTTGGTCCCTGGCGGCTTTGGCAAGCGCGCCCTGGAGGGCAAGATCCTCGCGGCCGAGTTTGCCCGCGAGCACAAGATTCCGTATCTGGGCATTTGCCTGGGTATGCAGGTGGCCGTGTGCGAATTTGCTCGCAACGTCGTCGGCCTTGCCGGCGCCAGCTCTTCCGAGTTCGATCCTGATGGCCCGTATAGTGTCATCGACCTGATGAGCTCGCAGGAGGACGTGACCGAGAAGGGCGGCACCATGCGTCTGGGTGCCTATCCGTGCAAGCTCGCCGCCGATACCCTCGCTCGCGAGGCCTATGGCGAGGAGCTCGTCTACGAGCGTCACCGTCACCGTTTTGAGTTCAACAACGCCTTCCGTGACCAGCTCGAGGACGCCGGTCTGGTAATCTCGGGTCTTTCACCCGACGAGCGTCTGGTCGAGATGGTCGAGCTGCCGCGCGACGTACATCCGTGGTATGTGGCCACCCAGGCTCATCCCGAGTTCAAGAGCCGTCCGACCAACCCGCAGCCGCTGTTCCGCGAGTTCGTGCGCGCCTCGATCGGCCAGCACGAGGGTGTCGACCGTCTGCAGGTGACGCCCAAGAACCTCGCTACGGACTAAGGGTGCCGGAGAACCAAGAACATACCGAAGCTACTCCCTCGTCGCTCGCTGTGGTGGCGGGGGAGTATCTCGATTACCTTGCGGTCGAGCGGGGTTTGGCGCGCAATACGATTGCGGCCTACCGTCGTGACCTGACGACGTACTGCGCCTATCTGGAGCGGGCTGACATTGCGTCTTTTGAAGATGTGAGCCGTCAGGTCGTGGAGGGCTTTGTTGCCGATCGCCGCGACGGAGGCTATTCCGACGCCTCGGTGGAGCGCGCGCTTGCTGCCGTGAAGGGCCTGCATGCCTTTTTGGTGCGCGATGGGGCCGTGGCCCAAAACCCGACGGCGGCGTTGCGCCTGCCCAAAAAGGCAGATCGCCTGCCGGAATACCTTTCGGTGGAGGATGTCTCGGCACTGCTCGATCAAGACTTTCCCGAGGGCGAGATGGGGCTGCGCGATCATGCCATCTTGGAAGTGCTTTACGGTTGCGGCTTGCGCGTGAGTGAGCTGGTTGGGCTCGATGTGGGCGATATCCATATCGATGACGGGTTTGTCCTGGTGCGCGGTAAGGGCTCCAAGGAGCGTCTGGCCCCGTTGGTGGGAAGCGCGGCTCGCGCCCTGACACACTATATAGGCTGTCTCTTATACACATCTGACGCTGCCGACGAATAGCCTTGTG
>CABSNX010000161.1 GCA_902479205.1 uncultured Collinsella sp.
GGCAGCGTCAGATGTGTATAAGAGACAGCCTTCCACCAGGGCCGCGTGCTGCAGATGCGCAGCCACGACTCGATCATGCGCGAGGCCGAGCTGCTCACGCGCGATCCCGAGTTTAAGGGCTACATCAACGACGTGGGCGGACCGACGGCCAACTTTAGCCGCCCGGCCTGCGACAAGCAGCTCAAGCACGGCGTGTGCAAGAACAAGCGCTGCCTGTGGCCGAGCGTGTGCAAGAACATGGTGGTCGACGAGAGCGGCTACACGCAGCTGCTGCGCGACCTGCGCCAGCTGCCGGGCGTCAAGAAGGTCTTCGTCCGCAGCGGCATCCGCTTCGACTACACCATGGCCGATGCCTCGGACGAGTTTTTGCGCGAGCTGCTGGAGCACCACGTTTCGGGCCAGCTGCGCGTAGCGCCCGAGCACGTGAGTGACGCGGTGCTGTCCGTGATGGGCAAGCCGAGCCGCGCCGTCTACGATGCGTTCTGCCGCAAATTTGAACGCTTGAACCGCGAATACGGACTCAAGCAGTACGTAGTGCCGTACCTGATCTCGAGCCACCCCGGCTCGACGATGAAGGAAGCCGTAGACCTTGCCGAAGCCGTGCGCGACATGGGCTACATGCCCGAGCAGGTGCAGGACTTCTACCCCACGCCGTCCACCATGTCGACCTGCATGTACTACACCGGCGTGGACCCGCGCACCATGCAGCCGATCTACGTGGCGCGCGACCCGCACGAGAAGGCCATGCAGCGTGCGCTCATCCAGTATCGCAAGCCCGAGAACTACAAGCTTGTGCGCGAGGCGCTGGAAAAAGCCGGCCGCCGCGATCTGATCGGCTACACCAAGCATTGTCTGATTCGTCCCGTACCGCCACGCCCGGGCGAGACGTCTGCTGGCGGTGGGCATGGCACCGGCAAGAAGGGCGGCAAGGCCCACGGTGGCGCCGCCGGCAAGGGGCCCAAGGGCAGCAAGGGCCACGGCGGCATGTCGCGCGCACAGAACACTGCCGGCCGCAACCGCGCGGCACAGGGACGGCAGGGCGCCAACGGCGGCGGGCGTCGCAACTAGGGCAGCGGTGCGCTCGCTGCGTCCATCCCACACGCGTGGCGCAGCGAGCGCATCGCCTCTACCAGTACGAAACCGGCGATGGCAACCGTGACCGCCACGTCGAGCGGCGTGTTCACAAGCCAGAGCAACGTCATGAGATACGACCCGGCATTAAAGGCAAAGTGCAGCAGGATCGTGTAGCGGAGCTTTCCAGTGGTCACAAGCACCCAACCAAAGATGAGGCCGGCGGCACCCGCGTAGCAACCCTGCACCCAGTTCATGTGCATAAAACCGAAGATTGCCGCCTGCAACACAATCGCCGCGGCGATACCCCACGTGCTTGGGGCCGCCCAGGGCACCATGGCGCCGTCCTGCGCGCTCGCACGACGCCGGCGCCTCCAAAGTGAGCGGCACTGCGGATTAAACGCTCGGAGCGAAAACTCAAAAATAATGCCGCGCACCAGCAGCTCTTCACAAAATGGGGCGCCGAGCACCGTAGTCAGGACGGCGAGATAGCTGGTGTCGCCCATGCCTGTTTCCTCGACAAGCTCGCTGTAGTCGGCCGCGGCCTCGGGCAACAGCGACAGCACGGCGTCGGTCACGTAGCCAACAACCACCTGCAGGGCCAGGCCAATCACGATAACGCAGGCGATGCGTTTCCACGCCCCACGCGCTCCCCCGCCGAGCGGGTGCTCGCTTTGCCGGCGTGCCATAAACGAACGCGGCCACAGATAACGCCACCACAGCAGCGCCATCAAAAACGACGCCATCTGCGCGGCAGCCTGAAGCAATTGAATGTCGAGGTCATCGATCGAAAAACCCATGAACACCGACGCGACGCCCAGAGCGGAAAACAAAACCACGCTCAGGGCAATATCGGCAGCAACGACGCCAAAACAGGCAAGCGCCCAAATCATCGCATTGAGCATGCCAACCTCCTCCCGGCGACTAGTCATTGGGGACGTTCTTCAACGACTAGCTGTTGGGGACAGTCTTTACCAAAGGCCCCGTTGGGCGAGATGTCGAACGGAAAGGTGCCGCAGCGATTGAACGCGGCGATAAACATGCGGATGGCGTTGGACGGCGTGGTGCCCACGAGCTGAGTTGCCGCCGCGAAGGCTGCCTTCTCCTCGGGCAAGACCTTCGCGACTACGGGGGTCATGTGTTCTGCCATGGCGCTTCCTTTTTGAAACGACGGTGGTGCGGATAGATGCGGGCCACGCGGCTGGGCGACGGGCTGTGAAGGCAACCCGATTGACCCGCATCTGGAGTTTGTTTCTGCGGCGTTGGTATTACTTGGTATTCCTAAGTATTACCCCACAGATAGAATACCACACCAGACCCCATGGGGACGGAGGAAAACGAATCATTTTGTTGCTGAGTTAGTTTTTAGAGCGTGATGATGTCCGAGATATCGAGGGCCCGAGCGTCAGCGGAATCGTGCGTGGCAAGCAACAGCATACGGCCGTCGAGCGCCGGCGCCCAGGGCGCGCGATCGCCCACGGCAAGCGCAAGCCCCGCTGCAACCCCGCCGTCAGCAGGGCCGCCCGCACGCCCATAACTGCCCTCGCCTTTTGATTCGCGCACGGCGCGGAAGGGACGCGGCGAACGTCGGCGTATGGCGCGCCCAATCTGGGCATCCGGCGCATGGCGCCCTATTGTCTTGCATATTTTCGCTTGTGCCATGCATAAATAGACGGGGGCGCCCCTTCCCGTCCCAACGTACCCCCGCTTGGACCGTGCAAAAACCGGAGTTTTCAGCATCGCGACCCCCGCCGGCGACGCCGCGAACCGGGAGCATCGCGCGGCCGGCGTCGCTTTGGGGCACGGCACGGCGCGAAACGCGCGCTATCGCCACGCCGTACGCCGTCTGCCAACCCAAATCGCCCGTCGAGGGATCTCGCGAGCTCAAATAGACGCTTCCGACGCGTATGCAGCCACCCCGGCTTGCTGAAAACTCCCGAAAATGCACGGCGCGCCCCGGGGGACCCATGCGTGCCGTGAAAAAACACGCCCGCATCCAGAAGAATGCGAGCGTGGAAGCCGGGTGGCGGCAAGGGCGCCAGGCAGCGGGCGGAATCCCCGGCGTGTCCGCCCGGGCACCGCAGCCGCCGCGCGTCAGCAGGGAGCTTCACGTTCTCCGTCTATGCCAGAACCCCGCATACACGAATCTCCAACTAAGCCGATAACCCACATCTCTTTCCGCGACCGCCTCCGTGCTTTTTTGTGAGGGGGCCGGCCCACCTCAAACTGCGCCCACAAAAAGGGCCCCGAGCATAGTCTGCTCGGGGCCCAAACTCATCTCGCCTTACCGCGCGACGCGTATGTTATTTGCGCTTGCCGCCGCCGTCACCGGGACGACGGGAGCTGCCGCCGCGCTTGCCGCCACGGCTGTTGCCATAGCTACCACGGTTATCGCGACCGCCGGCGCGGCCGCCGCGGGAGCCGGCCTGGTTGCCGCCGCGGCCACCACGGTAGCCGCCGCGACGCTCCTCGCGGGTATCGTCGTAGTTGCGCCAGTCATCGCGACGATCGCGGCTGGCACGCGGATCGCGACGATCGCGCGACTCATTCGAACGACCGGCGCCGCTTCGCCCACCATTGCCGCGAGAACCCTCGCGACGCTCGCCACCACGGCCGCTGCGCTCTTCAAAGCGCTTGCCGCCACGGGACTCACCGCTGCGGGCGCCACGCTCACCGCGACCCTCGCCGCCGCGACGCCCATCACGGCCACCGCGCTCGTCATCGCGACCGGAACGACGACGGTCGCCCGCACCACGCTTGCCGCTACGCGAGCCACGGCCCTCGTCCTCGCGCTCGACACGGCGACGACCGCCGCGGTCCTCGTCCTCGCGGCGACGGCGATGTGCCTCGCCCTGGAACTGCTTGGCACGGCGCTCGGCACGGTTGCCGCGCGGGGCCTGCTCGACGGCACCAGCACCGCCGCGCTCCTCGGCAGCAACCTCGCGGGCCACGCTCTCCACGGCCTCGTCCACGCGAGCCTGAACGCCCTCGCGCACGCGGGTCTTGCCACCGCGCTTGGGACGGCTCGGACGCTCGCCATCGCCACGGCGCTCGTCGCGACCGCGGTTGGAACGACCAGCCACGTCGCCGTAATCGTCGCCGTTGCGCTTGCCGTCGCGACGCGCCTGCTCAAGCTTCTTCTTGCTCTTGGACTTGCCGCGCTTGGTCTTCTTCTTCACCTTAAAGGCCGCAGGATCGCGCTCGGGGTCAACCGCGGGCGGATTGGGGCCCACATGCAGGTCACCGGCCTCGTAGATGTCGGCGGTCTTGTCCATGAGCTTCTCGATCTCGTAGAACTCATCGACATCCTGCTCGGTCACAAACGTGATGGCCCAGCCCAGCTCGCCGGCGCGGCCCGTGCGGCCAATGCGGTGGATGTAGTCGGTCGGCTCGGCCGGCACGTCAAAGTTCACGACGTAGCGCACGTCGCTAATGTCGATGCCGCGGGCAAGCACGTCGGTTGCCACCAGCACGTCAACGGTACCTGTCTCTTATACACATCTCCGAGCCCACGAGACCGATCAGTAT
>CABSNX010000162.1 GCA_902479205.1 uncultured Collinsella sp.
CTCACGCGCGGCTGCGAGCTTGCCGTGGAGGAAGTCCATCCACAAAGCGAGTGTCAGGACTGCGGTGAGGTCTTTGAGCACGACCGCTTCCATTGCCGTTGCCCCCAGTGTGGTGGTGCCAACGTGCGCCTACTGCACGGCCGTGAGCTCGACATCGCAAGTATCGAAATCGAAACCCCCGACGATTAGCCTGCCAGCCATCTGGTGATGGGGTATAAAGGGGCCAAAGTAAGGAGTGCCGAGTATGGCCGAGAAAACGATTGATATCGCATCGCCGATTCTGTCGCGCAATGAGCGCCTGGCAGATCAGCTGCGTCAGCGATTTAAAGAGACAAACACCTATGTGATCAATGTGCTGTCGAGCCCCGGCTCGGGCAAGACCACTACGATTCTGGGCACCAACGAGCGCCTGCGCGACAAGGCCGGCCTGCGCTGTGCCGTCATCGAGGGCGATATCGCCTCGGATGTCGATGCCATCACCATGAAGGAAGCCGGCATGCCCGCCATTCAGATCAACACGGGCGGCCTATGCCACCTCGAGGGCAACATGATTATGGAGGCCGTTGACGCGTTCGACCAGGCGGTGGGTCTGGAAAACATCGACGTCATCTTTATCGAAAACGTGGGTAACCTGGTCTGTCCAGTCGACTTTGACCTGGGTGAGAACCTGTCCATCATGATCCTCTCGGTGCCCGAGGGCGACGACAAGCCCATCAAGTACCCGGGCATCTTCCAGCACGCCGGCGCGCAGCTGCTCAATAAGGTCGACGTGGCCCCGGCTTTCGATTTTGACATGGATAGGTATACTAAGACACTCGATGACCTCAATCCGCAGGCGCCGCGGTTTGCCGTGAGCGCGCGCAAGGGCGAGGGCATGGATGCCTGGTGCGATTGGCTCATCGGGCAGATCGAGCAAGCAAGGGCGTAAATCGGCCGCCATACGGGCGGGCGTAGCCGCAGAGACACGAGATAGGAGCCTCTTTTGAAGCTCATCATCGCCGAGAAAAACGACGCCGCGCGTCAGATTGCCGAGCGTCTGTCCACGGGCAAGCCCAAAAAGGACAAGGTGTACAACACCGCCATCTACCGTTTTGAGTGGAAGGGCGAGGAGTGCGTGACCATCGGCCTTGCCGGTCACATCCTAGCGCCCGATTTTTGCGACAGCGTGCTGTTCGATAAAAAGCTGGGCTGGTATTCGGTCACCGAGGACGGCGAGATGCTGCCGGCCGACATACCCGATGGCCTGGCGCGTCCGCCCTACGACACCAAGCGCAAGCCGTTTCTTGCCGATGGCATCTCAATCAAGGGCTGGAAACTCGAGAGCCTGCCTTACCTCACCTGGGCGCCCGTCATTAAGCTACCGGCCGAGAAGGAACTCATTCGTTCGCTCAAGAACCTCGCCAAGAAGTCCGACAGTGTCATCATCGCCACGGACTTCGATCGCGAGGGCGAGCTGATCGGTTCGGACGCCCTCAACAAGGTGCGCGAGGTTGCGCCCGACCTGCCGGTCGCCCGCGCCCAGTATTCTTCGTTTACCAAGGCCGAGATCACGCAGGCCTTCGATAATCTCGTCTCGCTCGACCAGAATCTGGCCGACGCCGGCGAGAGCCGCCAGCACATCGACCTCATTTGGGGTGCGGTGCTCACGCGCTACCTGACGCTCGCCAAGTTTGGCGGCTTTGGTAACGTGCGCTCTGCCGGCCGTGTGCAGACGCCGACGCTTGCCCTGGTGGTCGAGCGCGAGCGCGAGCGCATGGCGTTTGTGCCCGAGGACTATTGGCAGATTCGCGGCATGGGTGCCGCGCAAGGTGCTGCCGAGGACGATCGCTTTAAGATCGCGCACAAGACGGCGCGCTTTACCGACAAGGATGCTGCTGAGACGGCGTACGGTCACGTTGACGGTGCCAAGACGGCAACCGTCGCCGCGGTGACCAAGCGCTCGCGCAAGCAGCAGCCGCCCACGCCGTTTGCGACCACCTCGCTGCAGGCTGCCGCCGCGGCCGAGGGCATCTCGCCTGCGCGTACCATGCGCATCGCCGAGTCCCTCTACATGGCCGGTCTCATCAGCTACCCGCGTGTCGACAATACCGTGTACCCTGCGACGCTCGATCTGGGCGCCGTGGTGAGCGATCTGGCAAAGATTAACCCGGCGCTGGCGCCCGTGTGCAAAAAGGTGCTCGCCGGACCCATGAAGCCCACGCGCGGCAAAGTCGAGACCACCGACCACCCGCCTATTTACCCCACGGGCGAGGGCGATCCGTCCACGCTCGACGGCGGCCAGCGCAAGCTCTACGACCTCATCGCCCGCCGCTTCCTGGCGACGCTTATGGGGCCCGCGACCATCGAGAACACCAAGCTCGAGCTTGACGTCAACGGCGAGCCGTTCGTGGCCTCGGGCGACGTGCTCGTGACCCCCGGTTTCCGCGAGGCATACCCGTATGGACTCAAGCGCGACGAGCAGATGCCGCCGCTGGAGCAGGGCGACACGGTCGACGTGTTCGACATTAAGCTCGAGGCCAAGCAGACCGAGCCGCCCGCGCGCTACAGCCAGGGCAAGCTCGTGCAGGAGATGGAAAAGCGCGGCCTGGGCACCAAGTCCACGCGCGCGAGCATCATCGAGCGCCTGTATGCCGTGCGCTATCTCAAAAATGATCCGGTTGAGCCGAGTCAGCTGGGCATCGCCATCATCGACGCGCTGACGCAGTTTGCTCCGCGCATCACGAGCCCCGATATGACCAGCGAGCTCGACGGCGACATGACCCGCGTGGAGCGCGGCGAGGACACCGAAGAGCATGTCGTGACGCACTCGCGCGCGCTGCTGGCCGGCGTGCTCGACGAGCTGCTCAAGCATACGCAGGAGCTGGGCGATGCCATCAGCGACGCCGTCACGGCCGATGCGCGCGTGGGCGCCTGCCCCAAGTGCGGCAAGGACCTGGTTATGAAGACGAGCTCCAAGACCCGCGGCAGCTTTATCGGCTGCATGGGCTGGCCCGACTGCGACGTGACCTATCCGGTGCCGAGCGGCGTCAAGGTGAGCCCGCTCGAGGGCGAGGCTGCCGTGTGCCCCGAATGCGGCGCACCGCGCATTAAGTGCCAGCCGTTCCGCCAGAAGGCTTTCGAGATCTGCGTGAACCCCACATGCCCCACCAACTACGAGCCCGACCTTAAGGTGGGCGAGTGCAAGGTGTGTGCCGAGGCCGGACGCCATGGCGATCTGATTGCGCACAAGAGCGAGAAGAGCGGCAAGCGCTTTATCCGCTGCACCAACTATGACGATTGCGGCGTGAGCTATCCGCTGCCGGCGCGTGGCAAACTCGAGGCGACGGGTGAGACCTGTCCCGAGTGCGGCGCCCCCATCGTGGTGGTCAACACGGCGCGCGGTCCGTGGCGTATCTGCGTCAACATGGACTGCCCGACCAAGGAGAAGAAGCCCGCCCGTGGCCGCAAGACTGCGACCAAGGCGAGCACGGCGAAGAAGACCACGGCGACAAAGAAGACTGCTGCCAAGAAGACGACCGCCAGGAAGACTGCCGCGAAAAAGACGACCACCAAGAAGGCCGCCGACAAGTAACCGAGCACATATCCGAGCACATATAGACACGGTGGGGCCGGGCGCGCAAATGCAAATGCGCGCCCGGCCCCACTTCTAAGTTGCGGTGAAATAGGGACTGTTTTTGCTGGCAAAAGGCCTAATTAATCCCTATTTCACCGCAAGTTCTAATCAGTTGCTGGGATTACTTCACCTCGACGGGCTTGGCGCCGGGATAGCGGTCCTCAAAGTCCTGACGGTACTTGTTGTCATTGGTGCCCGCCACGTTGTCGCGCGACAGCGGCGCCACGATTTCGTCCTTATGGTCCGCGGGCTTTGCGTACTTTAGGCTGATCTCCCAGGCATCGCAGATCGCGTCGATGCGGTGGTCCAGGTCGTCATACAGGGCAACGATGTCTTTCCAAGAGCTGTAGTTCTTGGAGCTCATGGGGACGTCCAGGTCCTCGACGATATCGTAATACTGCTCGATGGTGTCCTCCGTGCGCTCGGCGACGTCGGCGAGATTTTGACGGGTGGTTCGATCCTCTTCCAGATAGCTGCCGTTGAAGTTCTGCGCGCAGCCACGGACGTAGTTGTCGAGGTCTTCGAGCAAGTCGTAGTATTCGCTCAGTCGGCGGTAGAGGTTCTGCTCGGAGAGCGTTGCTTCGCCGCCATCCTCGTCGTCATCGTCATCATCGTCGTACAGGCTGTTGGGATCGCCGAGAGGCTTTAGGTCATCGTCGTCGATGTCATGGTGCAGCTTAGCTACCTCGGCAGTCGTCTGCGTGGCGGCGTTGTCGAAAGGCTTGATCACAAAGAAAACGACCAGGGCGATGATGATTGCCACCAGCACAACGATAACGGCGATAAGCGGCCCGGTGCCGCTCTTTTTGGGGGCGGGGGTCTGTGGCGAAGCGGGCGCGTATGCGGGAGCCGGCTCCTGTTGGGACGAGCCGCTCGCGACGGGCATGCGCTGCGTGGTCTCGACGGCCGCGGGGCCCGCGGCGGGGTCGGGGCGATAGGCGAGGGGGTCGTCCGCCTTGGCTTGC
>CABSNX010000163.1 GCA_902479205.1 uncultured Collinsella sp.
GATGTGTATAAGAGACAGGAGGATGTCGTCTCCTGCAGTCAGCGTATAGTGGTCGCCCGCAGTATAATCAGCGAAGGCGCTGTCCTCGCTGGTGCTCCAGCCGAGGAACTCATGCCCCTCCCAATCGGGAACCTCGCTCGTCACTATGACCTCAGAGCCCGTCTTGCCAGCGGTGGGATCGATGGAGCCGGGGGCACCGTTCAAATTGTACGACAGCTGATCATCCGCGGAACTCTCAACAACCTTCAGTGGAATGATCTCGTAGCCTATCACTTTATCATTGTTGTCACATATCTCATGAACAAGGTACGTCGTTCCCCCCGGAATGCCACTGATGGGATCCTTGGCGTTGTGGGTCGGCTGATTGGCTACGCTCACGCTGTCGTTAGTGAAGTACCACCAATGCCTAGGTTTGTTGCATGCTGCGCCGGTATCGCTAACCTGACCGTCGGATCCAATTACTGCCGACGGGAGAACTGTCGCATCGGGAAACATTTTTTTAAGCTGCTCGAGCGTCTTCCCTTCGAGAAGAGAGGGGTCGACTTGTCCATCCAGTCCTCCCTTTTCTCCCACCTTATATACAGGCAGCTCTTCTTCAGATGAGATCCGCGGCACGGCGAACGTAATCGGCTGCTCTGCGACCAGGTTGTCCTTCTGCTCGCCGTCGCCCTCGGTTTCAGTTTCCGTTCCGCTCACCTCCTCCTCGGGATCGCCAGACTCGGGCTGCACCTCAACGGGGGCGCCCTCGTTCTCCGAGCCCTCCGTCGGAGACTCCGTCTCCTTCTCGAGCTCGCCGGCCTCGTCCTCGGGCTGCACCTCGTCCCCGGGCTCGGCGGCGGGCTCGACGAACTCGATCGCCTCGCCCTCCTCGTCCTCGGCGTTGGCGTAGTCCGTGAACATGGTCACGTTCAGGAACGAGAACACCAGCAGCACCGACAGCAAGACTGACAGGAACTTGCCCTCCGTGGTGTTTCTTGCGTCCATGAACCGCGCTATGGTCCGCATACTCCGCACCTTCCTTCTGCTCCGTTTCCTACTACTTTTAAATACCGGCTTGGAGACCGGACATTTAAACCAGCTTTCCGAGGGACGAAGTGCATCCCCCGATGCGGCACCTGATGCTCGGGCGCCGAGGCACTCGTCCCTCCTCGCGGGCTTTTGTTGACAACTTGTAAACAAGTCATCGGAGAAGCGCTCGAAAAGGCTTTTTCGTCACCTTTTCGACACGCAAATTGCACCCGCGCGTTACTAGTGCCTAGAATCACTTTATTGATCTGGGCTTTTTTATTGCCTCCTGCGCGCTTGTCCGATGATGATTCCGCGCGTCGCCGATACTCATTCCACGCGTTGCCGATAGCCTAAGGCTCTTTCCTCCTCCACTTCCTTTCCTAGAATTCACCTGGGTGCCAAAAGGGCGCCTATGGCCATCTAGGGAAAGGAAAGAAGAATGGTCAAGTACAGAGAAATCCTCCGATTGATCGCGATGGGGGTGAGCCAGGAAAGCGTCGCCTTCTCTTGCGGCTGCGCGCAATCGACCGTCTCGGACGTTATCCGAGCGGCACGAGCGCGCGGCCTTTCCTGGCCGCTCCCGGAGGAGATGGACGATGCGGCGATCCGGTCCGTTATCTACCCGAAGAGGAGCCGCAAGGCCACGGACAAGGCCGCCATCGACTTCGAGCATGTGGCCCGGGAGCTTGGACGGCGCGGCATGACGCTGTCGCTTCTGTGGAACGAGTACTGCGATTCCGCCGTGTCGCGGGGCGAGGAGCCCTACATGTACTCGGCCTTCTGCAGGGAGTACAGGAAGTGGGCGCAGGCCCACGACATCCGCATGCGCATCGACCACAGGCCGGCCGAGACCATCCAGGTGGACTGGGTCGGGGACACGGCGGAAGTGGTCGATCCCGATACGGGCGAACTTCTGAGGGTCTACGTGTTCGCGGGATGCCTGCCCTACTCCAACTACCTGTTCGCCGAGGGATTCTACAGAACCGACGAGCAGGCCTGGATCGACGCCCATGCCCATATGTTCTCCTTCTTCGGCGGCGCGACCCCCGTTCTCGTGCCGGACAACTGCAAGACCGCGGTGTCCAAGAACACCAAAGAGGCGCTCATCGTCAACGAGCAGTACCGCCGCATGAGCGAGCACTACGGGTGCGCCGTCGTGCCCGCCAGGGTCAGAAGGCCCAGGGACAAGGCGAGCGTGGAGATGGGAGTCGGCCTCATCGAGCGCCAGGCCATGCTCGCGCTGAGGGGAAGGCGGTTCATGTCCCTCGGCGAGTTCAACTCGGCCCTTGCGGACCAGGTCGCCGCCATCAACTCGCGCCCCTTCCAAAGGCGCGAGGGCAGCAGGGAGAGCGTATTCCTCGCCCAGGAAAAACCGCTGCTCATCCCGCTGCCGGCGACTCCCTACGAGATGACGGCCCGCAAGGAGGTCACCGTCAATTTTAACTACCACGTGTGCTTCGACGGCTGCTGGTACTCGGTTCCGTTCGAATTCGTGAAGCGCACGGTCGCCGTGGTCGCGACGGCGAGGACCGTGTCGGTGATGGCGGACGGCACGCGGATCGCCATGCACGAGCGCGCTCACCGCAAGGGCGAGTACCGCACCAACCCCGACCACATGCCGGATGCCCACAGGGACTACGCCGAATGGGACGGCGCGCGGTTCAGGTCGTGGGCCGAGAGCATCGGGGAGGCCACCGCGCGGGCGATCGGGGCCATCCTGTCGTCGCGCAGGATCGAGCAGCAGTCGTACCGCTCGTGCCGCGCCGTGCTCGCCCTGGAGAAGACCTATGGAGGGGAGCTTTTGGAGGAAGCGTGCCAAAAGGCCCTTCTCAGGACGCAGAGGCCCAGCTACAAGACTATAAAGGGCGTAATAGCGGCACTTGCCCGGGAAGTCGGGCGCACCGACGAGGCGGCAGGCGCCTATCTGAGGGGCCAGGACTACTACCGAAAGATCGAGAGCGCAGGCGCCGACAACGGCGAGAAAGGCGGACGATGATGGCGAGCCAATCGACTATGGACAAGCTGCACGACATGAGGCTGTCGGTGATGGCCCGGGCCTATCGCGACCAAGAAGAGCTTCCCGCGGCATCAGGATTGAGCTTCGACGAGCGCCTCGCCATGATCGTCGACGCCGAATGGGACTCGCGCAGGACCAACAAGCGCCTTCGGCACCTGAGGCAGGCGGGCTTTCCCGAGCAGGATGCGAATATCGCCGATGTCCGCTACGATGACGACCGAAAACTCGACCGCGCCCAGATGGTCGAGCTGTCCAACTGCTCGTGGATCGCGAGCAGGCGCAACATCATCGTCACAGGGGCGAGCGGAGCCGGCAAGACCTGGATATCCAACGCCCTTGGAGTGGCTGCCTGCAACGCGTTCTACACCGTGCGCTACACCAGGCTGCCGGAGCTGCTGGACGAGCTCACCGTCTTCAAAGACGAGGAATGGCTCAAGCAGCGCAAGAAGTACATCAAGTGCGATCTGCTGATCATCGACGATTGGCTGCTGGAGCAGGTCAAGCCAAATGAGGCCAGGGAGATTATGGAGGTAATCGAGGCGAGGGACAGGACCGGATCGCTCATCCTGTGCTCGCAGTTCCCGCCGTCGGCATGGCACGCGAACCTGGGCAACGGGGCCATTGCCGACGCCGTCATCGACCGCGTGGTGTGCAAGTCCTACACCATCCACATTGCAGGCGAGGAATCTATGCGCAAGCGGATGAGAGGAATGGAATAGGAGCAAACCGACGAAGAGCGGGAGGGGTCGAAACGGCCCCTCCCGATTATCGGCGCTGCATGGAACAGGCATCGGCGCTGTGGACATACATCATCGGCGTAGCGTGGAACAGTCACCGCTCAGGCGTACCGTACGCACGAAGCGAGCGAGTTCAGGCGATCCTTGCGCCCCGACAGCTGCGCGAGCAGGATAAGGGCCTCGTCGATAGTGATGCCCCGCTCGGGCAGAACCGTCTGCATGTTGAACCGGTGCAGGGCGTGGCGGATGGCCCGCGCCTGCCCGTCGATCTGCGCAACCTTCTCGCGCACGGCCCCGTAGTCGTAGGCGGGAGGCTCGGCCGCCTCCCCCTCCGCGAGCACGTAGGTGCTCACCTCCTGCTCGGTCCGCAGGAGCCGGTCCTTCTCGTCCTGCAACCTCCGCAGGTACTTGTTGGCACTAGCCGATGTAAATTCCACGCGACCACCTCTTCCGCACGCCGACCATTCGATGGCGTACACCATACCAGGCGCCAGCAGTCGCACTCAACAGTCCCACTAGTCCGATTTGAGATTGATACTTTTTGGGTTTATTGAAATCGACCGTTTGCAAATCACTGGAGGTTTTCATGGGAGAGACGACAGCAGACACACTCCCCCTACCCAGCTAGCAGAGACGGGTCGACACCTGAAGGGAGCCTGTCGGCAAATTCACTCGCTGTCTTCCGTATGGCTGTCCTTCCGGCTGCCGTGATCCAAGTACGTGCGCAATTCACTAGGCTCTATTGAAACATAGGTGCCGTCTTGGTACAACTCTCTGCCTGTCTCTTATACACATCTGACGCTGCCGACGAAT
>CABSNX010000164.1 GCA_902479205.1 uncultured Collinsella sp.
GCTATTCGTCGGCAGCGTCAGATGTGTATAAGAGACAGGCTTTCTGATCGACCGCGGCGATGCTGCCGATGAGGCGCTCGACGACGAGCAGCGCGCGTGGGCGCTCCAGAATCGATATCGTCTGCTCAGCCAGATGGAGGGCTACTGCAATACCACCGGCTGCCTGCGCGAATACATGCTGCGCTACTTTGGCGACGAGGCCGCGGCCGAGCATGCCGCGGCCAGTACGGGCGGCACCGCCACGGACGACGTCGAGAGCTGCGGCAACTGCAGCAACTGCCTCACGCAGTTCGAGGTCGAGGACGTCACCGATATGGCCCGCGCTGCCGTGCGCTATGTGGCCACGCGTCCCATGCGCTTTGGCAAGTCGCTCATCGCCGATGTGCTCCACGGCGGCAACACCGAGCGCATTCGCCAGATGCATCTGGACGAGGACCGCGGCTACGGTGAGCTGTCGAGCGAATCGGTCGGGCGCATCAAGGACATCATCGGCCAGCTGTGCGGCCGCGGTTATCTGGCCACCTCGCAGGGGCAGTACCCGGTCGTGGGGCTGGGTCCGCGTGCCGTCGAGGTCGAGGATGAGGCGTTCGCCTTTACCGTTAAGCGTCGTGCGTCCAAGCGCAAGGCCTCGGCCCGCGCCCGCCGCGCCGTCGATCTGCTGCGCGAGGAGGCCGAGCTGGATCAGCGCCCGCGTGTTGGCGACGATGCCGAGCTGTTCGAGCGCCTGCGTGCCCTCCGCAAGGAGATCTCGACGGAGCTGGAGATGGCGCCGTACATGGTCTTTTCCGACAAGGCCCTGCGCGGCCTGTGCCGCCTACGCCCACAGACGCGCGACGAGCTTATCCAGGTCAACGGCATCGGCGAGAAAAAGGCCGATGCCTTTGGCGAGCAGTTTATGGCGGCGATTGAAGAGTTTGAGTCCGAACATGCACGGAATGGAGCATAACGATGACATTCGACGATAAAACCGACCGCACTGACGTGTCCGCCGTGCCACTGTACCAGCAGGTTATGGACGACCTAAAGGGCGAGATCGCGCGCGGCGTGTACGCAGCCGGCTCGCGCATTCCTTCCGAGATGGAGCTCGCGAAGTCCTACGGCGTGGGTCGCGTCACCGTGCGCCGTGCCATCGAGGAGCTATCGCGCGCGGGCTACCTCAACCGCCAGCAGGGGAGAGGCACGTTTGTGTGTGCACCCAAGCTCAAGCGCAAGATTGTCCAGAAGGGCGATGTTCAGAGCTTTACCGAGGGTTGCGCTGCCAACGACATGGTGTCGGGTGCACGTCTGGTGTCGCGCACGGTGGTAGCGGCGACGCGCGAGGATGCGGCGTTCTTTGGCGTGGAGCCCGGCTGCGAGCTTATCGTGGTCGAGCGCGTACGCACGGCCGACGGCGTGCCCGTCATGCTCGAGAACAACGCCTTTGTGCTGGCTGACCATCCTTATCTGCAGACGCTTGCCGATAAGGACCTCGCCGATAACTCGATCTTTGCGCTCGTTGCCGAGCATTCGGGCCGTGCGCCGCTCAAGTCCGACCCCTGTACGGTGGAGATTGCGCTTGCCGATGCTCAGGTGGCCCCGCTGCTGGAGGTGCCGGTCGGCGAGCCGCTCTTCTATATGGAGGCCTACTTTACCGACGCTGGCGGGCGCCCTCTACTGCTCGGCCGCCAAAAGATCGTGGGCTCGCGCTACGTCTTCGATATCTAACGTTCACAGATAGAACAACATAGAACAAATTTGCCGAGATGACTTCACGAGCGTCGTCGTGCGTGCTATAAATAGGACAACATAGAACGATAGCAGGTACAAGCTGCCGTCGCTCAAAGCCGCCCCACAAGGAGGAACATCAGGATGAACGCACATGATCTGGTTCAGGAAATCATCGAGCGCAAGGGCAAGATTGAGAATGTCTTTTGGATCGCTTGTGGCGGTTCGATGATCGACCTGATGCCGGCCAACGAGCTGCTCAAGCGCGAGGCCACCACGTTTACCTCGACGGTCTACACGGCACGCGAGTTTTGCCTGATGGCCCCCAAGAGCCTGGGGCCGAAGTCGCTCGTTATTGCCTGCAGCCACAGCGGCAACACGCAGGAGGTCGTCGACGGTTGCGAGATGGCGCTGGCCGCTGGCGCCGAGGTCGTTGCCCTCACCGACTGCAAGGGCTCCAAGATCGACAACGGCAAGTGGACCACCTGGGTCTACCCCTGGGGCGAGGGCGTGTCACAGGCCGAGGTGCCGCAGGGTATCGGCGCTCTGATCGCCGCCGAGCTGCTCGACCAGCAGGAAGGCTACGAGGCACTCGCTGACATGTACGAGGGTCTCAAGCAGATGGATGCGCTGCTGCCCGCCGCCCGCGAGAAGGTCAACGCCGAGCTGGGCGCCCGTTTTGCCGAGCTCTGCCAGCAGCACAAGTTCTTCTACATCCTGGGCTCCGGCCCCAACTTTAGCCAGACCTACGCCATGGCGATTTGCTCGCTTATGGAGATGCAGTGGCAGCACTGCTGCTACATCCACTCCGGCGAGTACTTCCACGGCCCCTTCGAGGCCACCGAGCCCGGCGTGTTCTACTTTGTGCAGCTTGGCGCGGGCGAGTGCCGCCCCATGGAGGAGCGCGCTCTTGCGTTCCTCAACAAGCACACCGATACGGTCATGGTGCTCGACGCGCTCGAGTACGGCGTGGGCGACGTGCCTGCCAGCGTGCGTTCGTACCTGGAACCGATCTTCTTCTACAACATGAGCTGCGAGCTGCGTGCCGCTCGCGGCAAGGTATTCGACCACAGTCCCGAGGTTCGTCGCTACATGGGCATCGAGCAGTACTAGGTACCGGGAATTATCTTTTTTGACGGGGTCTGCGCTGCGCGCGGGCCCCGTTTTGCGTTGTGGCGGCTGGATTCGTGTCTGCGCGAAAACGAAGTTGAATACTTTTCCGCGAAGTGAACGACCTGTTTTGGACCCCCGAAGCATCCACACTTTTTGGCGGCAAAACCGCAGGAAAAACTCGACGAAACCGCAGGAAACAGCGCTTGAAAAATGTCGATGCTTCGGGGGTCCGATTTTGCTCGTTCACATCGCGGAAAAGTATTCACCTTCGATTTGCAAACGTGATGCATGAGCAAAAAAGCGGGCCGCGCCGGTAGTATTCCGGCGCGGCCCGCTTGGCATCGCGTTTAGATTCGCAAGGTTGCGGCAGCCAGCGGCCTACTTTGCGTCGTAGGCCTCGGCGTCCCACCAGTCGAGCTGGGCGATGTTGTCGCGGATGTGCTGGCAGCTCTTGTGGAAGCCCTCGAGCTCGTACTCGGACAGGTCGAGCGTGTAGACCTCCTCGACGCCCCCGGCGCCGATCACGCACGGCAGGGAGGTAAAGATGCCCTCCTCGTCATACTGGCCGGTCATGAGCGTGGAGGCGGAAAGCACGGCGTGCTCGTTGTGCAGCACGGCGGCGCAGACGCGCGCGGCGGAGTTGGCGACGGCGTACTCGGTGCACTGCTTGCCCTGGTAGGTCACATAGCCGCCCTTGCGCGCGAGCTCCTCGACCTCCATGTGGTCAAAGGCGTACTTGTCGGGGTTCTCGGCCTGAAGCTCGTTGAGGCTCTTGCCGGCGATGGTCGCGGCCTTAAAGGCAGCCAGCTGGCTAAAGCCGTGCTCGCCAATCATGTAGGCGTCGATGGACTTGGGGCTCACGCCGACCTTCTTGGAGATCTCGGTGCGCAGGCGGGCGGAATCCAGACCGCAGCCCGAGCCGATGATCTTCTTGGGATCGTAGCCGGTCAGGTGCCACAGCTCGGTGCACACGACGTCGCAGGGGTTGGAGATGCTCACGAAGATGCCGTCGAAGCCGGCGTCGACGATGCGCTTGGCAAAGGTGCGGGCGGCGTCGGTGGTAAAGAACAGCTCGCCGTCGCGGTTGCCGGCGGCCAGCGCGACCTTGCCGGCGGCGTTGACGATGACGTCGCAGCAGGCCAGCTCCTCGTAGTGGTCGTAGCAGTTGACGATCTTGGTGTTATACGGGACAAACGAAAGGGAGTCGCGCAGGTCCTGGACCTCGGACGTCACCTTGGCCTCGTTGATATCGCACAGGTACAGCTCGTCGGCAATGCCCTGCATGAGCAGGCTGTTGGCGACATGTGCTCCTACGTGGCCCTGGCCGACCACACCGATCTTACGCGTCTGGTACATATACGTATCCTTTCGGCCGAGTTTTTCGCGTCGAACCATTGTAGCTTCCTGCTGCCACTTTGCCAGGCTAAAGCGCGGTAGATTTTTGGGACATGCCTTAATCTCTACTTTTGGCTGTTTTGGACCACTGGCGGTGTCTCGGGGCGATACACTCGCGCGGATGGGGCCGGTCGTTGTACCATAGCTGCAACTGACTCGTAAGGAGCATCCATGCCCATTCGCATCCCCGACGCCCTCCCTGCCGCCGCGCAGCTCGAGAGCGAGAACATCTTTGTCATGACCGAGTACCGCGCGCTGCACCAGGACATCCG
>CABSNX010000165.1 GCA_902479205.1 uncultured Collinsella sp.
AAGCCCGTGGGCACGCCCGCAGCCTGGCCACCGGCCTGGCACACTTCCTCGGCCTCGTTATAGGCCTCGACCATAAACTCGGTCAGCGTCTTGTAGCTCGACTTGACCTCGCGTGCCGTGACTTTGAGCAGCTTACTCTCGGCTAGCTCCACGACCTCTTTGGTGTCGGTGGGGGCGTTATATGCCAGCGCGTTGATCTCGTTAGTGGCGCCGATCAGCTCGCGCAGCATCGAGTCGCGGCGAACGATGGCGGCATGGTGCTGCCAGTTGACGAGCGACAGGGTCTGACCCATCAACTCCAAAATGTAGGCCTCGCCGCCCACGGCATCGAGCTTATTGATGCTTCGCAGGTAATCGATCAGCGAGATGGAGTCGATGGGAATGCGGCTGTTGTACATATCGACCATCGCGGTATAGATGGTCTTATGAATGGGCCGGTAGAAGTCATCGGGCTGCAGCTCGACCTGGGCCTCTTCGACCACCTCGGGCGAAAGCAGCATAGCAGCCAGTACATTGGCCTCTGCATCTTGGTTTTGGGGAAGACCCAACTTTGAGCCGCGGTCCTCAACCGTCAGCCCGGTCTCCCTATCGTCATATGCCATGAGCATCCTCATTCATATCGCTTGCGAGCATCCATAGTATCAGCCACGGTCCCAAAACGCGCCGCGCGCCGCCAATCATCACCGAACCAAACGGATGAACGGTCCCGTATATAGGACTTCGACGCAACGTTCACCATGACACTCACTCAGCGCAAAAAACAAAAGGGCGCCCTGGTTTCCCAGAGCGCCCTTCTTAGAACAAGATTGTTGCGTTGCAGCAAATGCTACTCGGCAGCAGCCTCAGTCTCGACCTCGGCGGTCTCGGCCTCGGCGACCTCAGCGGCCTCCTCGACCTCAGCCTCGGCAGCGAGCTCCTCGGCGGTAACGCCGACGAGAACGACAACCTCGGCCTTGATCTCGCGGTACAGCGAGATGGCAACGGTGTGGGCACCGGCAACCTTGATGGGCTTACCGAGCTCGACGCGCTTGCGGTCGATGTCCATACCGAGCTGAGCCTTGATGGCGTCAGCAATCATAGCGGCGGTAACGGAGCCAAAGAGGATGCCCTCGTCGCCGACCTTGACGTCAACGGTGACCGTCTTGCCCTCGAAGGCAGCCTTGGTCTCGTTGGCGGTAGCCAGACGGACGGCCTCGCGCTTGGCGATGTTGTTGCGACGCTCGTCAAGCTGCTTGAGGTTGCCCTTGGTGGCGGCAACAGCGAGCTTCTTGGGGAACAGGAAGTTCTCAGCGTAACCCTGAGCGACCTCTACGACGTCACCCTCGCCGCCCTTGCCCTTGATCTCATCGAGAAGAATAACCTTCATGATGTGTCTCCCTTCTTAGCCGCGGTCGCGGTTGCCACGAGAGGAAACCACGGGGACGGTGTACGGCAGGAGAGCCATCTCGCGGGCGCGCTTGATGGCGTTGGCGATGTCATGCTGATGCTGCGTGCAAGCGCCAGTGACGCGACGGGGCTTGATCTTGCCACGGTCGGTCATGTACTTACGGAGAAGCTGAGTGTCCTTATAGTCGATGAACTCAGTGTTCTCCTTGCAGAACTGGCAGTACTTACGACGCGGCTGACGTGCAGAAAAATCATTAGCCATGTCAAAATACCTTTCGTTTGGCAACTTCGGCGAACCGAAGCCGCCTCTCACTCAAAAATAGGTGAACAACCCTTAGAACGGGATGTCCTCATCGTAGACGTCGACCGCGGGCGGCGTAGCCACCGGTGCGGCAGGACGTGCTGCGGGCGCGGGAGCTGCGGGGGCGTAACCGCCCTGATCGTAGCCACCCTGGCCACCACGGGAGCTCATAAACTCGATCTCATCGACGATGACCTCAAGCTTGCTCCGGCGCTGGCCGTCGCGCTCCCAAGAGCTGTAGCGCAGCTTGCCCTCGATCGCGACCTTGTTTCCCTTTGCCAGGAAACGGCTCACGGCCTCGGCGCGGGTGCCGAACATAGTGCAGTCGACAAAGTTGGGATAGTCCTCCCACTCGCCAGTCTGCGCGATGGTGCAGTCGACAAAGTTGGGATAGTCCTCCCACTCGCCAGTCTGCGCGTTGCGGCGACGATCGTTCACGGCGACGCCAAAGGACAGAACCTGGGTTCCGCCAGCGGTGGCGCGCAGCTCGGGATCGCGGGTGAGGTTACCGGTGATGTTCACTCGATTGATGCTCATAACTCACTACTTCCTCTTGGGGCACAAGCCCAGTCCAAAACGGCAGTCTTACTCCTGGTCGTCGCGACGGACGATCATGTGGCGGACCACAGCGTCGGTGATGCGCAGGACGCGATCAAGCTCGGCGATCTGGGTAGGATCTGCGTGGAAGTTGATGAGGGTGTAGTCACCATCGGTGAGGTCGTTGATCTCGTAGGCGAGCTTGCGCTTGCCCCACTCGTCAACGGAGTCGACCTTGCCAGCGCCCTCAGCGATCGTGGTATCGATACGCTTCATAACAGCGAGACGAGTCTCGGGGTCGAGCGACGGGTCAACAAAGAACAGCAGTTCATAAGCCTTCATATTGTCACCTCCTCTGGGCAAATGTGGCTTCAGGTCGTGAAGGTGCGCCTGAAGCAGGAAAAGACTTGGTAATAATATCTTTCAACCTCCCAGGCCGCAAGAATATGCAGCTACAACCTCATGACCTCCACATATGTCCATACTCGCACGACGTTTCATGCGCATTCCAACCAAATGCTGACCAAAAGCTTGACGGATCTGTAGACAAGATACGGTGCCGTGGGGACAAGCTGAGCCAAGCCACAGGTCAACGGGCACAAGGCTGTGGTCGCAAAATGCATACCAGTGGTCCACAACACCACCCAAAGATTTTTATATTCATTGCCAAGTCGCTTATGAATACCCCTTTTGAACAATTGAGCTGATCAACCACGCTGGTCGAAAGCCGTTTTTTTGGTACCTCAAACCCCACCGCAACGCCAAGCGCGGCCAAGCGTTTTAAAAAATGCCAACTTTTCTGTTTGCACTTTGCGATTCCTCGTGTATACTGACTTTCGCATTTAACGGAGAGTTGTCCGAGTGGCCGAAGGAGCACGATTGGAAATCGTGTAGGCGTCAAAAGCGTCTCCAGGGTTCAAATCCCTGACTCTCCGCCAGTTAATTCCAAAGCAGGCCTTTGAGCCTGCTTTGTTTTTACCCCACGCGGAGGGGTGGCAGAGTGGTTGAATGCGGCGGTCTCGAAAACCGTTTGGCCTGTATAAGGTCACGAGGGTTCGAATCCCTCCTCCTCCGCCATTTTGGTTGAGAAAGCTCCCAACAATGGGAGCTTTTTTGTTATCGAAATACGTCTCGATCCCACGCTTCCCCAAACATGTACGTCACCCTCCAAAACCGACATTTTTCGACATGTTTGGAGGCTGACGTACACGTTTGGATTGAGTTCACGGGAGTGGCACTATTCGGAAGGCGCCTCTTCGTCTCGCATGCCCTTCCAGTTGCGGATAAGCGCCTTGCGTAGTTCGTTTTGCTCTCGCTGGTACCCGGTGTCGGTACAGCGAGGCATGCCGAGTGCTTCGCGAATGTTGTTCATGGCGCGGTGAAAGGCGAGCTGGCTACCGAACTGAGCCGAAGTGAGCGTAACGATTCGATATCCCATTTGGGAGAGAACGGCTTCTCGCTCCGCATCTGCTCCCTTGCGCTCGAGCTCATCGTGAAAACCGCCCTTATATTCGATACCGAGCTCCCTGCGCTTATAGGTAATGAGGGCATCGATTTTGAGTGTTCGGGCTTTTGTGCAATGCCAGAGACGTTGAGGGATCTCGAGCGGTTTGTTGAGTTCGATACCTCGGATACCAACGCCGCCTTCGCTTGTTGGGAGCGAGAGGGCGATTGCCGAAGCGGTCTCCATAGGCGAGGCCGAGTGATCGTAGATGTGCCTGAGCGCGAGCCGTGCACGTGTGGCACCGGGTTTGCCGGGGTGCCGATCGAGCAGTTCGGTTATTTCATCCTTGGAGGTGTTGGCTGGTTGCTCAGTATAAGGGTCGGCGGGATTGAGCCTCATGCGATAATCGCCGCAGACTTCATAGCCATATTCGAGATATTCGATCCTATCCATCCACTCGGCAGCGAGCACAAAGGTGAAGGCTTCGTCGGTGATGAAGATTCCGGGCGTCAACTCGTTAATATGCTCGTAGGGAAGATTTTGTCCAAGAATGTGACAAACGACGCCTTTGGTACGAATTCGCTCGAATTCGAATACAACCGCGATATCGATAGTCTTAAGCATATCGGACGGAATGCCGCAGTCGGTAAGAGCCTGTCGTATGCGCGCAACACGTTGCTGGGTGGAGATGCCTTGTGCGCCTATCTGGTAGTCGTGCCGCGCAAGAGACTGAACCAAATTCTGGGGTGCATGATGGACAAGCCATGCGGTTTTATGCGAAATGAGAACAGG
>CABSNX010000166.1 GCA_902479205.1 uncultured Collinsella sp.
GGCTATTCGTCGGCAGCGTCAGATGTGTATAAGAGACAGGAGTAGCTCCGCCAGATACGGTGCCAGGCGGCGCTCGCCCGCATCCTTGTACGCCTTGATGATGCGCGGCAGCGGATGTGCGTAGACGGCACACGCCAGGCAGCGATCGAGCGCCTCGGCCATTGCCGAAGACGTGCCCTCGACCGAACACTCGGTGCACAGTAAATCCCCAAACGGGGCGCCACATCGGATGCAGCTATGGCACGGATCGATGAGCACGAGCGATGCCAGACAATCCTGGCAGATCAACGCACCGGAACGCTCGCAGCCGGCGCATCGCGTGGGCGACAACGCCTCAAGTGCCTCGTACGTCGCGCGCTCGGCAAGCGGTAGCAATTCGTCCGCAAACGGTAGGGTGCCTGCACCCTGCAAGCGACTCAACACATTCAAATGCCTCTTCATGACACAACCCTCCCTACGCGAAGGCGAAGGGAGGGTTGTCGGTGTAGAGCCATGATACCCAGAGGTGCTAGGGTCAGGCGAGTCACATCCGCTTACGGACGTTATTCG
Organism: uncultured Collinsella sp.; assembly: GCA_902479205.1. Classification (GTDB taxonomy): domain Bacteria; phylum Actinomycetota; class Coriobacteriia; order Coriobacteriales; family Coriobacteriaceae; genus Collinsella. The sequence continues at coordinate 550 of CABSNX010000166.1, forward strand.
CCGGCAGACGGTTTCGGTGAGGACGAGGTGTGGGTCGAGCCTTCGCCACCGTCCTGGCGCGGCTTGCGGGAGCGACGGCGACGGCGGCGCTTTTGACCCTGGTCGGTCGAGCCTTCGCCATCGCGATCCTCACGCGGTTCGCGCTCGTCGCGAGAGCCGCCGCGCGAAGCCTTGGCGGCAGCTCCCCCGCCATCGCCGGGGCGACGGCGCGTGACCTTGACTTCGCCATCCGAAACCTGATCGGCCACGGAAGGAACCGAGGGCTTCTGCTGCGTGCCCGAGGAATGGCGACGGCGCGGACGTGGCGCGCGCTCCTCCTCGCCACGCGGCTTGCCAGCCTTGTCGGCAGGCGCATCGGAGGCCGAGACGCCCTTGGGAGCGGCACCGGCTTCGCGAGCGGCTGCGGCGCGGAAGGCGTCCTCGCGCTCCTCGCTCGACAGGTGACGGCGGCGACGGCGCGTGGGGTTCATGCCACCGCCGCGGTTTTGCTGCTGGGGCTGGTGAGCCTCGCGCTCGCGGGAAGCGTTCTTGCCCGCGGTCTCGCCATTGTCGACGGACGCCGTGCGCTTGCGGCGGCGACGGCCATCGGCCGCCCCCTCGGCCTCGAGCGCCTCGGCCTTGCCACGGCCCTTTCCGCGGCCACGACCCTCGCCCTGACCCTGACCGGAGCGAGCATCGGATTCGGCATCGCGGCGACGGCGCTTGGGCATCGACGTACCGGCCAGACGGTCGGCACTCGACAGGCCATCGCCCACGTCGACGCCGTTCTCGCGATCGAGCTCCATGAGCGCCAGGCGCATCTCGGGCGATTCGATGCGCTCGAGCACGTCGCGCGTCACGCAGTCGGGGCGGCAGTTGCAGCCCTGCTCGGCGGCCTTCTTTTTGCAGCCCTCCGAGCACGTCATATCGGCCAGGTTGACCTTAAAGACTTTGCCGTTCTCCAGGCGCAGCACCAGCTGCTCACGCGGCGTGTCATACTCCTGGATACGCGCCTTGCCAAGCGGCGTATCGATGAGCGTCTTCTTTTTGGGCGCACGGCTCTTAAAGTCCTTGTACGCCTCGAACTCATAACGCAGGCAGCACATCAGGCGGCCGCACACGCCGCTGATCTTGGACGAGTTGAGCGGCAGGTCCTGCTCTTTTGCCATGCGAATCGAGACGGGCTCAAACTGTCCGCCAAAGCGCGTGCAACAGAGCTCCTGGCCGCACTGGGCATAGCCGCCCACCAGGCGAGTCTCGTCGCGCACGCCGATCTGGCGCATGTCGACGCGAATGTGCAGCGTCGAGGACAGGTCCTTGACAAGCTGACGAAAATCGACGCGCTCCTCGGCCGCAAAGTAGAACACGGCCTTCTCGCCGCCAAACAGGTACTCGACGCCGACCGGCTTCATCTCGAGGTCGAGCTCCTTGACCAGGCGGCGGAAGTCGACCATGGCCTCGTCGCCCTGGATAGCCAGGTCGTCGGCAAGCTGCAGGTCGATGTCGCTCGCAACGCGCAACACGGGCTTGAGCGGCTGACCGATCTCGTCTTGCGGCACCTCGAAGGGATCGGCCGTGACCAGGCCGATCTCGGTTCCGCGCTCGGTAGAACAAATGGCATAATCGGCCTCGAGGATATCCAGATCCTGTGGGTCGAACCACAGGTCGCGCGAGGCGTAGGTAAACTTAACGGGTACGACTAACGGCATTTCAGTGCCTTCCTGATATCGAACAGCATGACCTCGATGGCCAGCTGGGGAGTAACGTTTCTGGCGATGTTGCGCTCAGCGGTGGCAACCGCCTCGAGCGCCTGGGTGGCACCCGCAACATTCGTCGCCGCGGCAAGCCGCCCGATCGTGTCGCGCACGTCCTCGTTCACAACGTCTGCCGCCTCATCCTGAAGCGTCAGCAGCACGTCGCGCATGAGCGTCCGCGCGCTCGCCAGCGCTTCCATGATACCCGAACGCTCGCGCGCGTTGAGTTCGCGCTTGTTGCGGTCCTCAAGCTGCTTCAATGCTCCACGCGACAGGTAGTCGGCATTTTGCTCGAGCACCTTTTCCTGTGTGGACTTGACCTCGGCGAGCGGCGCCTTGACGGCGACGATGAGCGACTTGGCGCGACTGAGCACATCGGCCTCGTCGGCGGCGATGAGCGAGTCGATGGCACGGACCATCTGGCGACGGGCGTCCTGGCGCTCGGCGCTCTTAAGGAACTCGATACCGCGCGTGGGGCTTCCCGCCACAGCGACGGCCATGCGGCAGCGCGCGGGATCCTGACCGGTGGCGCGGCTCACGGCCTGCGCGGCCACAGTGGGCGAAACCAGCCGAAACGGTACGCACTGGCAGCGGCTCACGATGGTGGGCAGCATCACGTCGGCCGAGGTGCCCAACAGGATGAACATGACACCCTCGGGCGGTTCCTCGAGCGTTTTGAGCAGCGCGTTGGCGGTGTTGGCGCGCAGCTGTTCGGCACGGTCGATGATGTAGACCTTTGCCTTGGCGCGGATGGGTGCCAGGGGCACGTCGTCGAGCAGCTCGCGGGTCTGCGCGATGAGATAGCCCGTGGCGCTTTCGGGCGTGTAATAGCGCACGTCGGGATGCGTATGGCGCGCGACGCGCACGCAGCTGTCGCACGAACCACAGCCGTCCTGCTCGCACAGGAATGCCTGGGCAAGCGCCCATGCGGCGTCGAGCTTACCGGCGCCGGGCGCGCCCAAGAACAGGTAGGCGTGCGATGCGCGGCCGCTGGCGACGGCGTTGGTCAAAAAATCGCGAACGCGCTCTTGGGTGTCGAGCTTGGCCAGCAGGCTTGCCTGAGCGGGGGCCACGTTACTCGGCCTCCTTGGCAAGCGCGGCGGCGACAGCATCTTGCGAAATGTCGAGACCGTACGCGCGAATCTGCTCGACCGTCTTCTCGAAGACTTCCTCGACGGTCGCAGTGGCGTCGATGAGCTTTACGCGGTTTGGCTCCTCGGCAGCAATGGCGCAAAATCCCTGGTAAACACGCTCCTGGAAGGCCATGCCCTTTGCCTCCATGCGATCGGCCGCACCACGGGCGGCCATGCGCAGCGCCGCCTGCCCGGGCGTGATGTGATAGACGAGCGTGAGCGCCGGATGCGTACCGGCGACAGCCAGGTTGTTGGCATCGCGCACCATCTGACGGTCAAGGCCATCGGCAAACGCCTGATAGCAGGTCGTGGAATCGTAGAAACGGTCGCACAGGACCACCTTGCCGGCAGCGAGGGCGGGCGCGATGACCTCGTGCACCAGCTGGGCACGCGCGGCCTCGTAGAGCAGTAGCTCGCAGGTGTCGCCCATCGCCGTATTGGCGGGGTCGAGCAGCAGGGCGCGGATCTTCTCGCTGATGGCGGTGCCGCCCGGCTCGCGCAGGCTCACAACCTGGTAGCCAGCGAGCTCGAGCGCACGGACAAGCAGGCGCGCCTGCGTGGACTTGCCGGCGCCGTCGACGCCCTCGAGCGTGATAAAGCTATGTTGAGCGGGCTCAAAAGCCATGGGCGCATCCCCTTCCTACAAAGCGCGTAAATGCAGATATATCAACCAAGCCATGATACCCCAGTGCTCGGCGCGTCCCAAATCCAACCTAGTCATCGAGGCATCCCCGAAGTTGCGGTGAAATAGGGACTGATTGAAGCTCTGAGACCGCCAAACAGTCCCTATTTCACCGCAACTTATGATGGGGAATTTTGGACGCTGGGTATAATCGTCGTATTGCATTGAAATGTGGCGAAAGGAGTGGCAATGTCTCGGTATTGCGCCTCGTGCGGCAAGCTTCTTGCAGATAATGCCAAGTTCTGCACCTCGTGCGGTGCACCCGTTGAGCAAACAGCCGCGAGCGATAGCCAGCCCGCTTTCGAGCCTGTCTCTTATACACATCTCCGAGCCCACGAGACCGATCAGTATCTCG
>CABSNX010000167.1 GCA_902479205.1 uncultured Collinsella sp.
CACGCAAAGGAAAGCACTTAATGTGCTTTCCGTCTTGCGCAGGACTGTAGAGCAGCAAACTCAACCCGCGCCAGCCGGCCCCGGAGACCCTCCCGGAGGGACCGAAAAACTTTTTCAAAAAAGTTGTTGCGCGGCGGACAGACTTCTGTGTATACTAATCCCCGCAGCGCACGCGAGCGGAAACAAACGCGAACGTCTGCCTGGGGAGTTAGCTCAGTTTGGTTAGAGCGCCGGCCTGTCACGTCGGAGGTCGCGGGTTCGAGCCCCGTACTTCCCGCCAACGCAATTAAAGCCACGTCTTCGGACGTGGCTTTTTGCGTTTAATAGGCCCTCGATCTTATATGCCTCTTTATCAAAATCACCGCATTTGCAACGAGCGAGCCAGCCTCTACTGATATATGTGTTCAAACAGGGGGTTTGTTGCGCAACATCTGTTCAATGAAACAGGGGGGGGTAGGCTATACTAAATTTCACTGTAGGCCGTACCTGATTCAGCCAGTCTTCAAGTGCGGCATTCAGTGGACACCCAATTTATAATTTGGTTGTTCAGGCGGTCATTTGGCGTCTCGACACAAGCTCAGCCCCGGAGCTCGTTCGAGCTGTTCGTATTCCTTGAAAGGGGAAACATGGACATATCGAGGAAGACTGATTATGCCCTTCGCATGCTTGCGATGCTTGCCGAGGAGCCGGAGCGGTTGCTTTCTGTTCGCACTGCTGCCGAAGAGGTCAATGTTCCGTATTCATTTGCCCGTTCGATCCAGCACGGTTTGGTTCAGGCCGGCATTGTGGAGAGCCTGCGTGGTGTTCATGGCGGCATGCGCCTTAAGGTGAGCCCCGACGACGTCACGATTCGTCAGGTTGTAGAGGCCGTTCAGGGTCCCATGGTTATGAACGACTGCACCGCGCCCGATGGCGACTGTGCGCGCATGGGCACGTGCTGCTATCATCCCCTGTGGGCCGGAGCCCAGGCGCTGATGCGCGACTATCTCGATTCCGTTTCGCTCGGCGATATCGTCGCCCATCGCCGGTTCCCGGCCGTCGATCCCAAGTTCGCCGATCGCGATGCGTTTCCCGAGTACGCTGCCTGCGCGTACGCTTGTCGGGAGAAATAGCGCCGCATAAGGAGCATTGCCATGATTCAGGACCCCTTTCGTTCGATGATTCGTTCGGAAGGGGTCCTGCGTTATCGCGACCTTCCGTGGCGCCGCACGCGCGACCCGTATATCATCTGGCTCTCCGAGGTCATGCTGCAGCAGACGCAGGTGCCGCGCGTGGAGACGCGCATGCCGGCGTGGCTCGATCGCTTTCCGACTGTCCAGGCGCTTGCTCAGGCCGCCCCTTCCGACGTCTTGGATGCGTGGCAGGGGATGGGCTACAATCGCCGCGCCCTGGCGCTTCACAGGGCTGCACAGTGCGTTGTGGAGGACTGGGACGGGGAGTTTCCGCGCGAGACGCACGACCTGGTCGCGCTGCCCGGCATTGGCCCGGCAACGGCGCAGGGCATCCGTTCGTTTGCATTCGATCTTCCGGGCGTGTATCTGGAGACCAACGTGCGCACGGTCTTTTTGCATCATTTCTTTCCCGATGTGCCGGCCGTTCCCGATCGCGAGCTGGTGCCGTTGATTCAGGCCGCCTGTCCGGCGGCTCCCGGTGCGACGGCGGATGAGGTCGCTCCCTTTGCCGTGCCGCTCGACGATGCCGACACGCCGCGCGCATGGTATTACGCGCTGCTGGATTATGGCGCGTATCTTAAGAAGACGCTGCCCAATCCGTCTAGGCGCTCGGCGAGCTATAGCCGTCAGTCCAAGTTTGAGGGCTCGCGCCGTCAAAAGCGCGCCCACATCGTGCGCATGCTGCTGGCTGCGCGCGATGGACAGCCGGCGGGCATCACGCTCGCCGAGGCCGTGGCGGGTGTCAACGAAATGGAGGCGGCAGCAGGCCGCGAGCCGGTCGATCACGATCTTGTCGCAGGCATTTTGGCCGATCTGGAGCGCGAGGGCTTTTGCCGCTCCGAGGGCGATCGTTGGCTGAGTGTATAGCTCGCTCAAATCTGAAGAACAGGATTGTAAGGTTTAGATTCTCGGCATGAGGGCATCCTAAAGACAAGGCCGCTCAAAGCCTATGGGCGGCACGTGTTGAAGGGAAGTACACCTATGGATTTTGAGAACTCTCAGACCAAGAAGAACCTCGAGACCGCTTTTGCCGGTGAGTCCCAGGCACACACCAAGTATCGCTACTATGCATCCAAGGCCAAAAAGGACGGCTACGTTCAGATCTCGAATATCTTTGCCGAGACGGCGGGCAACGAGTCCGAGCATGCCAAGCTGTGGTTTAAGTATCTGCACGACGGCGCCGTTCCGGGCACTCTGGACAACCTGCGCGACGCCGCCGCGGGCGAGAACTACGAGTGGACCACGATGTATGACGAGTTTGCCAAGACCGCCGAGGAGGAGGGCTTTGCCGAGATTGCCGCAAAGTTCCGTGGTGTCGGCGCCGTGGAGAAGGCTCATGAGGAGCGCTACAACAAGCTCGTCGAGCGCATTGAATCGGGCGAGGTGTTTGAGCGCGAGGGCGTAAAGGTGTGGAAGTGCCTGAACTGCGGGCACCTGCATGTTGGCGCCGAGGCGCCCGAGGTGTGCCCGGTGTGCAATCACCCGAAGGCGTACTTTGAGGAGCAGGTGGTGAACTACTAGCGCCGATACGAACGTGGACTGCGGAGCGCAGGGCGGGGAAATACCTTTCCCTCTCGCTCACGGCTCCGCAGGGTCGCGCGAGGCAAAGGTATTTCCCCGCCCTGCGCTCCGGCGTTGGGTCGTCGCGTGCTCGTTACTGAAAAGCTGATTAGAAGTTTGTGTGCCGCCCCTTTTGGGGCGGCACTTTTTGTGTGGGGTCTCTGTCTTCACAATTTCCGTCAAGCTTTTGGTTAGGTTTTGGTCGGTTGGCGTAAGGGCGGAAGGGCAAAAGATCATTCGATAAAAAAGCTCAGAGAAAGTGCTGGTAGGGGAGTTGTTGAGGTTTTCGACAGCTTTTGGGCAAAAGAAACTTTGTGACTATTGCCGGCGATTGCGTTGCCGTGGCCTTGGCGGTGCGGGATGCTGGTCGTAAGCGTCGAATGCTCCGATTTTGGAGGCCAGCATGGATCTGTTTCTTGAGACCCCGCAGCAACAAGCCGAGCGCATGTTGCGCCAGCAGCAACGGCTTATGGAGATGCAAATGCAAGGGGCGGCCGTCCAGCCTCCTGCGCAAAACGCCGCGTCCGCGGTATCGTCTGCGGGTGAGGTGGACCCAGGAGCCTATTCCGTACAGCAAGATTCATATGCGCAGGAGCTTGCGTTCGACAAGCGTCGTGCGCGTCGCCGTCGCTGGGCCCAGCGCCTGCGTACGCTGGCGATGATCGTGCTGATTCCGTTGGGGCTCGCGGCAATCTTCTTGGCCTCATATGCCCTCACGTGCATTCTCAACGGCGCCTCGCCCAGTGAGGTACTTGAACACTTGGCAGCTCTCGGCCAGCGCCTGGGCGATGTCATAACAACCATCCGCGCCGGCTGGGAGAGTTAGCGTTTTGATGCCTGTGGCCCAAAATCCATTTGCCCGATTGCCGTGGAGCGCCCGGTGCGTGTGGCGGGGTAAGATTGATCGCGGTTTTGATTGATGATCGATTGGGTTTGTTGGGCGGAGACTATGTCTGCTATTGATATCGTGCTTGTTGTGATCGCCTTGGTGGCGGTGGGGGTTGCTGTGGCTTGTGCCCTGCAGCTCAAGGGCCTTCGCGCCGAGCTGCGGGAGCGCGGCGATAGCGGGGCAGAGATGCTGGCTGCGCTCGAGCAGGCCAACAATGCGCTCGACACCCTGAACGTCGCTTTGGCCGAAACCCGCCGCACGGCAAATGCCATCGCGCAGCAGCAGACGACCGATGCGGCCGTAGAGCAGCAGCGCTACCTGACCATCGCGCGTGAGTTCTCGCAGGCCGGCGACCGTATGGATGACCTGCGCCGCGAGACAGCCCAACAGCTTGGCGCCAACCGCGAGGGCATCGAGCACCGCCTGGACAAGGTGCGCGAGACGGTCGATGCCCAGCTGGGCGCCATCCGCAAAGACAACAACGTGCAACTCGATCAGATGCGCGCGACGGTGGACGAGAAACTCTCCCGTACGCTCAACGATCGTCTGTCTGCATCGTTTAAGCAGGTGAGCGACCAGCTCGAGGCTGTGTACAAGGGTTTGGGCGACATGCAGTCAATCGCCACCGGCGTGGGCGACCTTAAGCGCGTGCTGGGCAACGTCAAGGCGCGTGGCATTTTGGGCGAGGTGCAGCTGGGCGCAATCCTGGCGGACATCCTTACGCCCGACCAGTATCTGGAAAACGTCGCTACCAAGCCCGGCGCCTCGGAGCGGGTTGAGTTTGCCGCTGTCTCTTATACACATCTCCGAGCCCAC
>CABSNX010000168.1 GCA_902479205.1 uncultured Collinsella sp.
GCTATTCGTCGGCAGCGTCAGATGTGTATAAGAGACAGTAGCCGCGCAGCATCGTCGGCGGCATCTGCGTGTCGCCCACCAGCACACTCGAGGCAGTGCCGGCGGTCACGTAGAACGTCTGCACGATGCCCGAACGCGGCTTGAACTCCACATCCGAGCAATAGCCCACGACATCGCCCGACTCCGTGCGCACGTCCATGCCAACCCAGATAATGCAATCGTCCAGGTTGATGTCGAGGCGCTTGGCCGCAGCGGCATCGTAGGTGCCCTTGACGTCGTCAACCGCGATGGCGCCCTCGTAGACGCCAATGGCATCGAGCGCCACAAATCGGTCGGGGCGCTCGATCATGCCCGCGATATCGGACTGGCGCACCATAAAGCCCACCACACGCGTACCGCCCGGGGTAAAGACCGGAAAGTGAATCTTGCCGAGCTTTTTAGGGCTGCGCGGCGTGCCGTCCTTTTTGGTGCGCTTATCCTCGGTAGGCTTGCGATAGATCTTGGCGCCGACAAAATCCCCGGCGCGCATTATGCCTCGGTCGAAGGCTCCGCGGCCTCGGCGTCGGCCTCGACGGCGTTTTCGACCACGACATCGGCGGCGGGCGTCACGTTACCGCCCGAGATGGCGTTGTTGAGCTGCTCACGCAGCTGGTCCATGCGCTCGCGGGCAAGGTCAACCTTGGCACGCAGGTCATCGGTCTTGGCGTCGACCATCGGGCCAAAGTCGTTAACCGCGGCACGAGCCTCCTCGGCACCGTGCTCGTAGGTATCGCGCATGTTATCCCAGGCGTCGTTGGCGATATCGGCAGCCATCGCGCGGGTCTCGGCGCCCGAGCGCGGAGCTAGGGCGACACCGATGATGGCGCCGGCGGCGGCACCGAAGAGCGCACCCGAGATAAAGTTGAAAGTCTTACCCATGTTCATTCCTCTCCTGCGGGCACCTCGGCGCCCACCGTTTGAATGCTGTCCATTATACCCGCAGCACAGCACTTGCCGTCTCGCTCATCTGCGTACGGTAAAGGCGCAGGTACATGATGGTGATAAGCGGGTGAGCCTACTCCTGCGGCATGGCAGGCATGGCCACTGTAGCGCCCGGGTCCTCGCCGGCGCCGTCAACGAGCGGCAGCGCTCCCTCGCGCGCGGGGGCAACCGGAGCCGTCGCCGCACCACCGTAGACAGCAGCGGGGGCCTCATGGCTCTCGGCGGTCGCGCCCTCGGTATCGATTACCTCCTGCGGCTCGTCGTCAAAGCTCGGGACGCCCTGGGGCTCCGCGGGCTCGGGCTCGGAAGCCGCCTCGGCAGGGGCATCGTTGACAGACTCGGCGGCAGCCTCGGCAGGCGCCTCGCCCTCGGTCGTGTCCCCGGCCTCGCCTTCGGCGTTCGCGGCGGCGACGGCCTCGTGCGGGTCCTTGCCCTCGGCCTCGGCGCGCATACCCAGTACCAGGTTGCGCAAACCCGCGACCGTACCGTCCACATCGGGAGCGGGCTGGTCGGCATGCAGATAGGCCCAATCCATCATAAAGGTCGCCGAAGACAGCGCGCCGATGGCCAGCGCATCGTCGGGACACGAAAGCTCGACCTCAAAGACGCGCTCGTCGTGCTCACTCACGCGAGTGCGGCCGCACGAAATGCTACCGGCAAGCCCGGTCTCGTTCATGAGCTCGACCGTTACGTGCTCCAGCAGATGGCAAAGCTCGGTCTGGCCCATGCAGTCCTGGAATTCGCGACCGGAATCGCCCAGGCACAGGTGCTTGGCAATCGCGGGCACTAGGTAATACACGCGCGCCGTGGCCTCGATATCCTCCGAGGTCATAAGCGGCATGCCGGGGTTCACCAGCACATGCGCGCAGATCTTGTCCTCGCTGACGGTGACCTTAAGGATGTTGAACAGGCCTGCCATAACTCTCCCCTACTCTTCCTTGCCCTACTCGTCGCCGTCGTGCGGGTCCGCAGAGCCCGCGCCCGACGCCGCCGGCTTATCTGCCGAGGACTCGGAATCTTTCTTATCGGTTTCGGCCGGAGCGATCACGCGAATGAGCGAGATGCGCTGGCCACGCATCGACTGTACCTTGAACTTGTACCCCGCGACCTCAAACACCTCTCCGATGTCGGGCACCGAGTCGCAAAGCTCCAAAATCCAGCCGGCGATGGTCTCATAATCATCGCTTTCCTCGAGCGGCCAACCAAGGTCAATCGCGTCATCGCACGAAAAACGCCCATCGACAAGCCACTCGCGGCGCGAAAGGCGCGTGAGGTACTTGTTGTCGGGGTCAAACTCGTCCTCGATCTCGCCCACGATCTCCTCGACGATGTCCTCGATGGTGATGATGCCGGCCGTGCCACCGTACTCGTCCACGACCACTACGATCTGGTCGTGCGAGGTCTGCATCTCGGACAGCAGCGGCAGGATGTCCTTGGTGTCGGGCACAAAGGTGGCGTCGCGCAAAAAGTCGGCGATGGGATGGTCGCCCTTGCCGTCGAGCGAAGGCTGGATCAGGTCCTTGATGTGCGCGATGCCCACGACGTTGTCGGGATCCTCGTGATAGACGGGGATGCGGCTAAAGCCGGTCTGGCGCATGGCGGACAGCACGTCGGCGACCGTCTCGTCATCCTCGCACATGGTGGTGTCCACGCGCGGCACCATGACCTCGCGGGCAACGGTGTCGCCCAGGTCGAAGATCTCGTGGATCATGCGCTTTTCCTCGTCGAGTAGATCGTCCTGTTCCGAGACCATGTATTTGATCTCTTCCTCCGAGACGTTTTGGCGGTCGTCGGCGCTCTTGATGCGCAGGATACGGGCCAGGCCGTCGGAGCAAGCGCCGGTCAGCCACACGAGCGGACGAGCGATCTTTTGGAAAAACGACAACGGCCCCACGACCTGCTTGGACACGCCTTCGGCGTTGGCCAGGCCGATGCGCTTGGGCACAAGCTCGCCGATCACGATGGACACGAAGGCGACCGCGACGGTGATGATGACCGGCGCCAGGCCGCGCGCGATGGCGGAGAGCGGCGCGATGCCAAAGCTCATGAGCCACGTGGCGAGCGGGTCGGACAGACTCGTCGAGGCGACGGCGGACGAGGCGAAGCCCACGAGCGTGATGGCGACCTGGATGGTGGCGAGCAGCTGGTCGGAGTCGGCAGCCAGCTTAATGGCACGCTCGGCGCGCTTGTCGCCTTCCTCGGCCTCGTGCTCCAGCACGGCGCGCTTGGCCGTGGTGAGCGCCATCTCAGACATAGAGAAGTAGCCGTTGATGAGGGTCAAAACGAGGGTGGTGATAAGGGAGATGGTTATGTCCATCGGGAGTTTCTCGAACCTCCAAGATTCGGGACGTCGGATTAAAACGTTGACGGCGGATACGGCAATTGCACCGGCGCCCAAACAAGGACGCGGGTGCGCAGGCGTGGTCGCTAGATTACGAAGAGGATCACCGCCATGAACTGGAAGATGCTGCCGGCGAGTACCCACAGGTGAAACACGCTGTGAAGATAGCGCACGTTTTTGGCGATATAGAACGGCACGCCCGCGGTGTAGCACACGCCGCCGACGGCGAGCAGGGCAAGTGCCACGGGGTTGAGCAGCGCCACAAGTTCGGGCAGCTTAAAGACGACAAGCCAGCCCATCAGCAGGTAGACCAAGCCGCTTACCCAGTGCGGCTGACGCTCGCGCAAAAAGCACTCGAGGGCGATGCCGATAATAGCGATGGCCCATACGGCAAAGAACAGCACAGCGCCGCCGTCGTTTGCGAGCGTGATGAGGCAAAACGGCGTATAGCTGCCGGCTATGAGCAGGTAGATGCAGCTATGGTCGATGATGCGAAACACGCGCTTGGCGCGCGCGGGCTGAATCGCGTGATAGAGCGTAGAGGCTAGGTATTCGAGGATAATGCTGACACCATAGACAATCGCCGCGGCCATGTGTGCCGGGCCCCCGCCGCGCAGGGCAGCGAATACGATCAGGAGCACCAGGCCCGCGATACCCAGCAGGCAGCCGACACCATGGGTGACGGAGTTCATGATCTCCTCGCCCACCGTGTAGTGTGGAACGGCCGCGGTCTTGGGTCGCGGCTTAGAACTGTCGCTCGAATCGGACATGCCGGTTACATCCTCCAACGTAAAGAGTTCTCAACACTATATCAAAGCGTCTAGGTACGTGCGAAATTTGCACCATACGCGACCCTTTGTTTACCCATTCTTTGCCTGTTGACGCATCAACGGCGAACGTCCATAATGCGCTTGCATTAAATGTTGATGTATTAACATCTTATAGGAGAATACCGTATGGCTCAAAACGCACGTTCCCATCGAAAGCTCAAGATAGCCGGCATCGTTGCACTGGTGGTTGTCGTTGCGCTGCTCGGATTTGCCGGCAACTTTCTGTTTGACTTCGCGCTGAATCCCCAAGCGCCGTACACCATGAAGATGATGCAGGATAGCAA
>CABSNX010000169.1 GCA_902479205.1 uncultured Collinsella sp.
TCTACACAAGGCTATTCGTCGGCAGCGTCAGATGTGTATAAGAGACAGCCGGTGCCTGCCTGGGCTTTTTGTGGTTCAATTGCTATCCGGCGAGCATCTTTATGGGCGATACCGGCTCACTTGCCCTGGGTGCCGCTTTTGCCTGCACCTCCATCATGACCAACACCGAAGTCGTTTCCCTCATCATCGGCGGTCTGTTTATCGTCGAGACCCTGTCGGTCATGATCCAGGTTGTCTATTTCCACTTTACGCACAAGCGCGTCTTCCTTATGGCGCCCATTCATCATCATTTCGAAAAGAAGGGCTGGGCCGAGACCAAGGTCGTTATCCGTTTTTGGATTATCGCCGCGGCCTTTGGCGCCGTTGGCCTCGCCCTGTTCTTCCAGTTGGGATAGTGGTCTTTCATGCCTCTTGCTGATGTCTTTAGCCTGCTTGTTTTGGGGCAGGGTAAATCCGGTCTCGATGTCACCCGTTGGGCGTTGGCTCACCCCGAACGCGTGAGCGCCACGACCGTGTATGGCGGTGGTAGCTCCGAGCCCAATGACGCCACACGTGCGCTCGAGGCGCAGGGCGCGTCGTTTGTCTACGGCACCGAGCAGGTCGAGGGTACCTATGACGTGTGCGTGACATGCCCGGGTATCTCGGAGTTCTCGGCCTTCTTTAAGGCTGGGCGTGAGCATGCCGCTCAGATTATGGGCGAGCCCGAGTTTGCCTATCGCCTGTCTCCCCACAATTGGATTGCCATCACGGGCACCAACGGCAAGACAACTACCACGTCGCTGACCGATTATCTGCTCAAGGCCGCCGGTGAAGCCAGCGTGGCCGTCGGCAATATCGGTGAGCCGCCGGTGAACGAGATCGACGGCCGCGCACACAATGAATGGTTTGTGGCCGAGCTGTCGAGTTATCAGATTGCTACGACCGCCGAGCTTCATCCTCGCGTTGCGGTACTGCTCAACATCACGCCCGACCATCTGGGCTGGCACAAGAGCCACAAGAACTATGCGCTCGCCAAGATCAAGTTGTTCGAGAATATGGTCGACGACGACCTCGTGGTTATCGACGTCGAGGATGCCGGCATCCATGAGTTCGATGAGTACATCTACACACCGGGTCGCCGCATCTGCAAGGTCGCCTTTGACGAGCCCGAGGGTGCAGACGCCGCCTTTGTGCGCGACGGCAAGATGGTCGTGCGCCTGAAGGGCGTCGAGACTCAGCTTGTCGCCACGTCTGAGCTCAAGATCTCGGGCCATCACAATGTCATCAATGCCTTATGCGCCGCCACGGCTGCTCTGGCCGTCGGTGCCGATCCCGAGGGCATTTGCCGCGGTTTGGCATCGTTCCAGCCGCTGGAGCACCGCGTTGAACCCTGCGGCGAGATCGATGGCGTGCGCTACGTCAACGATTCCAAGGCAACGAACACCGATGCGGTCGAAAAGGCCCTGACGGCGTTTCCCGATGACGACGTGATCTTGCTGCTCGGCGGTCACGATAAGGGTACGCCGCTTGCGGACTTTGCCCGCGTCGTTATGGACAACGTGCGCTCGGTCGTTTGCTTTGGCGATGCGCGAGAGCGCTTTACCGCCGCTATGGACGAGGCCGATGTCGATGGTGACGTGGATATCGCCCAGGCCGATGATCTGCGCGATGCCGTTGACGTTGCCCGCTCGCTCTCGAGCCGCGGCGACGTGATCCTGCTTTCGCCCGCTTGCTCTTCGTTCGACGAGTTCTCGGGCTACGAGGAGCGCGGTCGTGTGTTTAAGGACTACGTTGCCCAGCTTGCCGCAGCAGCGAAATCGCAAACGGAATAGGGGTTGCCGGTGAGAGAGGAGAGCCCCCGAAGTGATATGAGGAGGCCCGACTCGGACCGTGCTTCCTCGCTGCGTAGCACGCCGCGTTCCGGACGCGGCGGGCAGACGTTCGGTGAGCGCTATATTGCCGGCGTCCCCGCCCGCATCATGCGCCCCCGTTTGATATTTATGGCTTGCCTGTTTAGCTTGGTTTGCTTCGGCTTGCTGATGGTGTACTCGGCATCTTCGGTCGAGGCGCTGCACGAGAATGGTACGGCGACGTTTTTCCTGTTTCGACAAGCCGCGTTTGCCGGAGTTGGCGTGCTGGCTATGGTTGCCATCGTGCGCATCTTGCCGGACAGTTGGTTTGGGGAAGACGTGCTCAGGATCTTCCTCATGGGAATGATAGGGCTACTGGTTCTGGTGTTCTTTATGGGTAGCGGCAGTCGTGGCGCCACGCGCTGGCTCAACATCGCCGGTATTCAGTTCCAGCCGTCTGAGTTTTTAAAGCCGTTCGCCATCGCGTATTCGGCCATCATGCTCGACCGCATCTTTTCGCCCGGCGGCAACATCAACGAGTTTCTTCGCAACATGGGCATCTACCTGGGCATTTCGCTCTTTCTGATCTTTGTTCAGCCCGATTTTGGCACCGTTCTGATCATCTTGCTGACCCTCATGTGCATGGCGTTGTTTGCGGGATTGGACCCCAAATATATCGTTTGGACGGTCGTTGCCGGCATCGCCGTCATTGCGATCGCCCTTATCGCCGAGCCGTATCGTATGACGCGTGTCGAGGTTGCTTGGAATCCTTGGGCAGACGAATATGGCGACGGCTATCAGGCCACGCTTGCCATCATGGCGTTTGCCTCGGGCGGCCTGTTCGGTCGCGGTATCGGCAACTCCACCATGAAGTACTCGTATTTGCCCGAGGCGCATAACGACTACATCTTGGCTATTATCGGCGAGGAAGTTGGCTTTATCGGAACCGTGCTGTTCTTCTTGGTGTTCGCGATGCTGATCTACTCGGCGTTTCGTATTGCCGAGCAGGCGACCGACCGTCGCGGAGCACTTATGGCATCGGGTTCCGCGGTCATCCTTGCGGTGCAGTTTTTGATCAACGCGCTGGGCATTCTCAATGTGTTTCCCATGACGGGCAAGCCGCTGCCGTTTATTAGCTACGGCGGCTCGTCGATTATTGTGTCGCTTATGCTCGCCGGTCTGATCCTGCGCGTTTCGTATGAGAGCGCCCGTCGCGATGAGTACGACCGTCGCCGCGAGAGCTTTGCCGTTATGGATGAGAGTACCGCCGGCGTGCCCCACGTGCGCGGCGAGCGATCTTCGCGTAACGGCTTTACCGTTCTGGATGGCTCTGCGACCGAGCCGGTAGCCCGTCCGCGTCAGCGAACGGCGCCGCAAGGTCGTCCGCAGCGCCCCACTCCTCGCAATGCGGGCGGCGGATATAATCGAATCGATTTGAATTCGGACCCGTCGGCGCGTTTGCGCACCGATGACCAGGGACCGCGTGTACGAAGGGATTACCATGACCGATAAGATGACCGTTGCTATTGCAGCCGGCGGCACGGCAGGACATATCAACCCCGCGCTCGCCTTGGCCGAGGAGCTGCGTGACCGCGGTCATCACGTTGTGTTCGTGGGCCAGTCGCGCAAGCTCGAGGGTCGTCTGGTTCCCGAGGCCGGATTCGATTTTGTGCCCATCACGGTCACGGGCTTCGATCGCTCCCGTCCCTGGACGGCGCTGACCTCGCTGTGGCGCGTCAACAAGGCGAAGCGTGCGCTTGCCAGTCACTTCTCAAAGGTCGGTAAGCCCGATGCCGCTATCGGCTTTGGTGCTTACGTTGAGGTCCCGCTGCTGGGTTGGTGCAAGGGCGCCGGCGTTCCGTATCTGCTGCACGAGCAGAACTCTGTTCCGGGTCTGGCCAATAAGATGATGAACTCACATGCCGCCCGCGTGTGCATTTCGGTACCTGCGGCCCGCGCGGTCTTTGAGCGTGAGGGCGACCCCGACCATGTGCTCATGACGGGCAATCCCGTGCGTCGTTCGGTGATCGAGGGCGATCGCGCCCGCGGTCGCAAGACGCTCGGTGTGCCCGAGGACGCGACGCTTCTGCTCGTCTTTGGTGGTTCGCTCGGTGCTCAGCATCTCAACGAGCGCGTTGCCTCGCTCAAGAGTGAGCTGCTGACCCGCGAGAATCTCTACGTTTTGCATTCGACGGGTGCCGACGGCTTTGAGGAGACCGAGCGCGCTTTGGCGCTGACGCCCGAGGAGGCGAAGCGCTATCGAGTCCAGCCCTACATCGACAACATGGGCGATATGCTGGCTGCGGCCGATTTGGTGCTCTCGCGTTCCGGTGCCTCGAGCGTGGCCGAGATCGCCGCGCTTGCCGTGCCCTCGGTACTCGTGCCGTACCCGCACGCCACGGCCGACCACCAGACCACGAATGCGCGTTACCTGGTCGATGCCGGTGCCGGCGTGCTATGCGCCGATGCCGATATCGACGCCCCTGCCTTTGCCGACGAGCTGCTGCACCTGATCGATGACGCTGCGGC
>CABSNX010000170.1 GCA_902479205.1 uncultured Collinsella sp.
CATCCGAAAGGTCGCCCCATGGCTTTGACCGACATCTCGCATCCCACCGACATTGCAATGCTCACCGATCTGTACGAGCTCACTATGGCCCAGGGCCTGTGGGAGAGCGGCAAGGCCAACGAGCAGGGTTGTTTTACCGCGTTTTACCGCGACCATCCCTTTGGTAGCGCCTACGCCGTCATGTGCGGTACCGCCGAGCTGCCCGAGCTGGTCGAGAACCTGCGCTTTACGCCCGAGGACATCGACTACCTCGCCTCGCTCCAGGCCCCGGCCGGCGGCGCGATGTTCAAGCCTGGATTCCTCGACTACCTGCGCGATTTTCGTGCGCATGTAAACATCGACGCCGTCCCCGAGGGCGAGCTCGTCTTTCCGCGCGAGCCCATGGTGCGCGTCACCGGTCCTGCGCTGGAGTGCCAGCTGCTTGAGACGGCGCTGCTCAACATCGTCGGGTTTCAGACGCTTGTCGCCACCAAGACGGCGCGCGTGGTGCTCGCCGCTGACGGTCGCCCCGTGGCGGAGTTTGGCCTGCGCCGCGCCCAGGGTCCCGATGGCGGCCTGGCCGTCGCGCGCGCGAGCTACGTTGCCGGCTGCTCCTCTACGTCCAATGTACTCGCCGGGCGCCGCTACGGTATTCCCGTCTTTGGCACGCATGCGCACAGCTGGGTGATGAGCTTCGATTCCGAGCTCGAGGCCTTCCGCGCCTTTGCCAAGTCGAGCCCCAAGAACTGTACGCTGCTCATCGACACCTACGATGTGCGTGAGGGCTGCGAGCATGCCATTACGGTTGCCAAGGAGATGGAGGCGGTGGGCGAGCGCCTGTCGGCTATTCGCATTGACTCGGGCGACCTCGCCAAGCTCTCCAAGTATGTGCGCGGCCGTTTTGATGCCGAGGGCCTGCCCTATGTGGGGATCTCGGTTTCCAACGATCTTGACGAGTACACGATTCAGTCACTGCTCGACCAGGGTGCGCCTATCGATAGCTTTGGCGTGGGCACCAAGCTCGCGACCTGCTATGACCAGCCGGCGCTGGGCGGCGTGTACAAGCTTTCCGCCCGCCGTGCGAGCGAGACGGACCCGTGGACGCCGGTGGTTAAGCTCTCCGAGCAGCCCTACAAGCGCACGATCCCGGGCGTGCAGCGCGTGCGCCGCTATTACGATGGCTTTGGCCGCCCGGTCTGCGACATGATCTATGACGAGGACCATCTGGCGGGGGAGGGCGCCGCGCGTGGCAATACCCTCGTGGCCGTGAACGATGCCGCCCTGGTGACCGACGTTTCCGAGCTTGAGTATCGCGAGCTGCTGGCGCCGATCGTGCGCGATGGCAGTGCCGTTGCCCCGCGCGAGAGCATTGAGGACGCACGCGAGCGTTGCACCTGGGCACTGGACCATCTGGATCCGGTCTACAAGCGCTTCCTGTACCCGCAGACTTATGTGGTGGGCATGGAGCAGGGCCTGGCACAGGTGCGCGACGAGCTCGTGCGCAAGAACATGGCCGCGGCTTCGGCCTTCCCCTGGGCAAAATGATCCGAAGGGGACGGAGGAAAACGGATCAGTTGGCCTTGCGACTTCTCCGGTGATCCGCATGCGACGGAGGAAAACGGATCATTTTCTCGCCCGCCTGCTCAACATTCGATTGGTTTGACGTATGACGACTTCTTATAAAACGATGGTGGTAAAGATCGGTTCGTCCACGGTGGTGGGCGCCGATGGCAAGGTCAACCGCGCCTTTATCGGCGGACTTGCCGATCAAGCCGCAGCGCTGCGCAAGCTCGGCTGGCGTCTGGTCGTGGTGAGCTCGGGCGCTATTGCCTGTGGCTATCCCGTGTTGGGCTTCGACCGCAAGCCGGTCGGCGACCTTCCGAGCCTGCAGGCCTGCGCCTCGGCTGGTCAGTGCATCATCTCGTCGGCCTACGACGAGGAGTTCCATGCGCGCGACCTGCTCACCTCGCTCGTGCTGCTCACGCGTCACGACACGGCGCGTCGCACGTCCTACCTGCACGCGCGCGACGCCCTGCTGCGTCTGGTGGAGCTGGGCGTGGTGCCGGTCGTCAACGAGAACGACACCGTTACCGTCGACGAGATCAAGTTTGGCGACAACGACACACTGGCGGCGCTCGTGAGCTGCCTGGTATCTGCCGATCTGTGCGTGACGCTCTCGGACATCGATGGTCTCTATACTGCCAATCCGCATGAGGACCCCACGGCCGAGTTTGTTCCTGTCGTGCATAAGATCGATGCCAAGATTATTGCCTCGGCGGGCGATTCTTCGACCTCGGTGGGTACGGGCGGCATGATCACCAAGATTCGCGCGAGCCGCATTCTGATGACGGCCGGCATTCAGAGCGTGATTTGCTCGGGCGAGGAGCCCGATGCACTCGTGCGTCTGGCCCGCGGCGAGAGCGTGGGCACGCTGTTCGACCCGCCGGCGGAGCGCCTGGATATTGCGCCCCGCAAGCTGTGGATCGCGCTGGGCGACAAGGCTCACGGCTCGGTGACGGTTGATGACGGTGCCGCGAAAGCACTGGTCGGCCACGGGTCGTCCCTGCTTGCGGTGGGTATTCGCGAGGTCGATGGCCAGTTTGCCGAGGGCGATGTGCTCGATGTGTGCGATCCGAGCGGTATGGTCGTCGCCCGCGGTATCGCCGAGGCCGATTCGGACGTGCTGGAGCTTGCAGCCGGCCGCCGCCAGGACCAGATCGCCAGCAACCGCCTGCTCGCTAACCTGGCCGAGAAGCCGGCGATACACAGGGATAACCTAATCGTCTTCGCTTAACCAATTGACGCTGCAAACGCCCCTAAGCGGCAATCTGACGTTCAATCGTCGGGCATGACCAAAAGGTCAATGCCCTCCTCTTTCACGTCACCTTGCTCGCTTAGGGGCGTTTTCGCTTTCCGTCCTCTTTCTGCAATGACTTCATTAACCTGGTACTTGGGGACGTTCCTTTTGTGACGGCAGGTGGGGACACTCCTTAGCTAGAAGATCCGGCGCAGGTCTCCGCGGTTGAGCGCTTCGTCGAAGAGGTGCTTGAACACCACGCTGCCGTGCAGGCCGTCGTGCTCGAACTCGTTGGTCACCCAGGCATGCGAGTTGCCCACGCGGCTGAGCGTATCGAGCTGCATGCCCGAATCGACGTACATATCGTCGAAATACACCGCGGCCTGTAGTGGCACCTCGTTGCAGGCTAGGCGCTGCGGGTCGTAGATCTTGTCCCAGCTGGTGTCTTCCATCAGCAGGTCCATGGCGGGCTTAAACGGCATAAGCTCGGGCATCTGCTCAAACATCCACGGGAACATGGCCTCGCCGGTAAACATGAGCGGGCGCGCGAGTGTGTCGAACTCGGCACGATGGGCCTTCTCCTCTGCTGCGGCCCAGCGAATGGGCATGGTGTCGCCGTCGGCGTAGATAAACTCCTGCAGCGTCCAGTACAGCGGGTTTGTACGCGTGTTGGTGCGCTCGAAGGCGCGCATCAAAAAGCTGTCGGATACCGAGGAGCCGCAGCTCAGCGTACCGTCGCCATCAACAAACGCGTGGTCGATAATCCAGTGCATGCGCTCGAAGCTCGGCTTCATGCCAAAGTCGCTGCCCATGAGCTGCAGGCGCTCGACCGTCATCGGCGAGCCGTCGGGCAACGCGGGCTTTTGCTCCTCGAGGGCATCTGCCAGGGCCGCCATGCGTTCGACGTCGGCGGGGTAGCGGTCATAATACTGCTGGGTCTTGGCCGCCATGCGCGGGAAGGTGTGCGCGTAGACCTCGCTGGCGCTCGCCGGCACGTGCGGAATGCCGCCACAGGTAAAGCTTGCCGCCACGCCCTCGGGGAAGAGCGACAGATAGCTCAATGTCAAAAAGCCGCCGTAGCTCTGCCCCAGTGTGACCCAGGGCTTGCCGCCAAAGCCCACCAGGCGCAGGTACTCAAAATCACGCACGATGGAGCTGGCGAGGTGGCGCTTGAGGAAGTCCGCCTGCGAGCGGGCCGCATCGGCTCCTGCTGCCTCGGCGCGATCGCCCAGAGCCGCGATCGTACGCCCGTCTACGCAGCTGCTGCGCCCGGTACCGCGCTGGTCGGGCAGCACGACGCGGAAATGCTTGACGGCCTCCTCGATCCAGCCATCGCTTGTGGGCGACAGCGGACGCGGGCTTTCGCCGCCGGGGCCGCCCTGCAAAAAGAGGAGGAGCGGCAAGTCGTCGTTAATGCGGTCGGGCGCGCAAATCACGCGGTAGAAGAGCTTGATGCTCTCGGGCGCACCGGC
>CABSNX010000171.1 GCA_902479205.1 uncultured Collinsella sp.
GTCGGCAGCGTCAGATGTGTATAAGAGACAGATTCTGGTTACGCCAGCCTGTTTGGCAGCCGCAAGCATCGCCAAGCTCTCATCGAGATCGGCGGCACCGTCGTCTACACCCGGCAAGATATGACAATGAATGTCGCGCATAGGTCGGCCTTAATCGACTAAACGTTTGCCCGGTTGGTAAAGATCCCCTTTTTAGAAGCACCCTGAGCAGCGGAACCGTTTTTTACCTTCTTACCGTCCTTGGTGTAGTAAGAATAGTAATATTCGCTGGTCTCGGTCTCGCAGCAATTCATAACGGTACCGATGAGCTTGACCTTCTCGGACTTCTTAAGCTGAGCGATGGCGTTGAGCGCTTCCTCGCGCTTGGTGAAGTCTTCGCGCACCACAAACAGCGTGCCGTCAGTCAGGCTGGCGATCTCGGCAGCATCGATGAAGGTGCCGACCGGAGGAGCGTCAAAAATGACATACTGGAACTTGGCAGACAGCGCCTTAACCAGCTTGGCAAAACGATGAGACACGATGATGTCGGCAGGATTGGGAATATGAGGCTCCGCATCGAGGAAGTAGAAGTTCTTCTGACCCGTCTCGGCGATTGCCTGGTCGATGGAAATCTGCTCGGACAGGACTGCGTAGAGTCCGCCATGCGAACGGACGCCAAGCATGTCGGAAAGAGACCTGCGACGCATATCTCCCTCGACCAGAAGAACGCTCTTGCCGCTGGTGGCGATAGCCTGGGCCAGGTTGATGGCAACCGTAGACTTACCCTCGTTGGGAATCGAGGACGTAACGGTAATGGTGCGGATGGGGTCATCCACGCTCGCAAAGCGAATGTTGGCCAGAAGGGTCTTGGCGGCATTCTGTACAACGAGCTTATCGGTGTTCTTAGCCCTAGCCATGCCTATTTACCACCTTTCATAGCCGGAATTCGGCCAACAACGGGAATACCAAGGAGCTCTTCTGCCTCTTCGACACCGCGGATGCGCGTGTTGAGCATATCTGCCAAAACGACATAGGCAATTGCGATAAAGACGCCGGCGAGGAACGCGACGGCGACGTACAGCGTGCGCTTGGGACCACTGGGGGATTCGGGGGTCTTAGCCTTATCGATAACGTTGATGCTCTGAGCGGCACCGACATTCTGGGCGACCGTGCTCACCGAGCTGGCCATGGCCCTTGCCACCTCTGCCGTCTCCTCGGCATCGGTGCCCGTCACCGAAAGTGTGATGACGCGCGTCGTGGTCTCGGAGGAGACTGAAATCTTGTAGTCGTCCAGATCGGCGAGGCCCAGATCCTTGGCAGCACCGCCCTTAACGCTATCGCTATCGAGCAGCGTGGCGATATCGTTGGAAAGCATCTGGCTCGCCGAAAGATCGGTGTAGCTCATTTGACTGCTATCGTCGGTCTTGGCGAGAACGTACATGCTCGTCGTGGCGGTGTAGGTGTTGTCCATCATGGTGAAGGACACGATGCCCATGGCGACCGCGCAAATCACCGGAAGGGCGATGACCAGCTTGAGGTGCTTTTTAAGCAGCTGGAACAGTTCGAGAAGGGTCATGCAGCTTGCCTTTCATTTCCCTAGTTCATATCGACAAAACTGCTCGTATCATATCGCATCTTTCTGCCAAGTCCGAACTCTATACATAAGATACAGCACATACGGCAATGTTGCGCAATAATAACGCCGCATCGGCAACCCCGGTGCGGCGTCAAAACAACACGTTTGCTGCATTGCTACGCAAATGATTCGTCCTGCTGTACGGGAAACGTCACCGTGATGGTAGTCCCCACACCCAGCTCGCTCGATAGGTCGAGCGAAGCATGGTGATACACGGCGGCATGCTTAACGATGGCCAGACCCAAGCCTGTTCCGCCACGTGCCTTGGAGCGGCTCTTGTCCACGCGATAGAAGCGCTCGAACACCTTGCCCTGCTCCTCGGGCGCGATGCCGATACCTGTATCGGCAACCGTCAGGTACGGATGGCCCTCATCATTGGTCCCACATCGAAGCGTAACCGTGCCACCGGGCTGGTTATAGCGAATAGCGTTACTGGCCAGGTTATAAATCAGCTCGTCGATCAGGCGTGGCACACCTTCGACCACAACGGGCTTCGTCTTGCGCACGATGGTCACGTCCGACTGTCGGGCGACCTGCTCAAGGCGCTGCTCCACCGTCGTAATAGCGCGCGAGAGCTCAATGGGTTCCGTGGAACCAATAGGCACTGCCTCGCCCTCGGTCGCGCGCTCGGCCTCGTCCAGGTTAGACAACGTCAAGATGTCGTTTACCAGCGCTGCTAGACGGCCCGCCTCGCGATAGATGCGACCGCCAAAGTTGCGCAGGTCATCCTCGCCCTCAACCATGCCGTTTGCAATAAGCTCGGCGTAGCCCGAAATCGCGGTAAGCGGGGTCTTGAGCTCATGAGTGATATTGGCCGTAAACTCGCGACGCATGCGGTCATTGTCGGCCAGCACAGCCATCTGGCGTTTAAGCTCCTGGCGCTGCGACTCAATGCGCTCGAGCATGGGAACCATCTCGGTGTAGGCGTGTTCATAGCTACGGCGCGGGTGGTCCAAATCGACCTCCTGCAGCGGCGCAATGATGGCACGGGATTCGCGGCGCGCAAGGAAAAACGAGAGCACCGCGCCCGCCACCGCAATAAGCAGCATCGGCGCCACAAGCGAAAGCAAAATCGCCGCGACGCCAGGCTGGGCCTGTGCCAAACGAACAACCTGACCGTTATCAAGGGCGACGGCGCGATAGAGCATAATCTCGTCGAGCGTGGTGCTCGAGCGCTCCGCGGAGCCCGAACCGCTCTCAAGGGCCTCAACGACCTCGGGGCGATCGCCATGGTTGGGCAGCATGGAAGGAGACGCCTCGTTGTCATAGGCGACCGATCCATCCCTGTTGATCAGCGTGATACGAAGGTCCTCGCGATCGAGGCTTCGCAAGAATGCGATGGGCTCCTTCTGCTCGTTTAAGGCGGCGGCAATAAGCTCGGTTTCTTGCGAAAGGTTAGCACTCGTGGCATCTGCCAAGGTGTTTTGCACAAAGAACGCGCCCAGCACTGTAAACGCCAAAATGACGGACATAGCGCAGACAAATATCGTCGCAAACACGCGATGCGAGAGCGTGTGTTTTCCCTGAGGGGCAAAGACCACGGATTACTCCTCCGTTGCGGCGTCTGCAATGCCGGCATCTTCGACATCGCTACCGGCGGAAGGCTCGGCCAGGCGATAGCCCACGCCGCGCACCGTCTCGATAGCGCCGGCACGCTCGCCGAGCTTTTGGCGAAGCGTCTGCACATGAACGTCGACGGTACGCGAGCCGCCATCGAAGTCCCAGCCCCACACGCTCTGCAGCAGCGACTCGCGAGTAAAGACCACACCGGGTTTGCGCATAAGATACTCGAGCAAATCGAACTCGCGCAAAGTAAGCTTGAGTGGCTCACCGGCAACGGTCACCTCGCGATGGCTGGGCGAAAGCACGATATCGCCCACGCTGAGCACATCACTCACCTGCTTGACCATACCGCCGCGGCGCAGCAGCGCACGGCAACGGCTGGCAAGCTCCATGAGCGAAAACGGCTTAGTCAGATAATCGTCGGCACCGCCATCGAGCGCCATCACCTTATCGAGCTCGGTATCTTTGGCGGTGAGCATCATGATGGGCACCGTCGCCGTCAGGCGGTCGGCGCGCAGGCGACGCATAATTGCCAAACCGTCGGTATCGGGCAGCATGATGTCGAGCAGGACGGCATCGGGTACCCGTCGCGCCACGGCGGCCTTAAACTCGCCATCGCACGAAAAGCCTTCGGCCTCGATTCCCTGCTTGCGCAGTGCATAGACCGTCAAATCCCTGATGTTGTCATCGTCCTCGACGTAATAGATCATGTTGAACCCCTTTGCGGCCGGCATGACCGCATCTTAACCCTAAAGGTACCTTTACTAGATGGTATCAGCCAAAACGTCCCGTTAAATAATCCGCCGTGCGCGGGTCGGTGGGATTTTTGAAGAGCTGAGCGGTGGGTGCGTGCTCCACTAACTCGCCCAGCAAGAAAAACGCGACCGAGTCGGAGATGCGCGCCGCCTGCTGCATATTGTGCGTAACGACCACGAGCGTACAGGTCTCTTTGAGCTCGCAGGCCAGCTGCTCAACCACCAGCGTCGACACGGGATCGAGAGCGCTCGTGGGCTCGTCCATCAGCAGAATATCGGGCTGCACGGCAAGCGCGCGGGCGATGCACAGACGC
>CABSNX010000172.1 GCA_902479205.1 uncultured Collinsella sp.
TCGTCGGCAGCGTCAGATGTGTATAAGAGACAGCCTATGGTCATTTAGGCTTTTTGACGGCCGCGAGTCCCGAGGAGCGCGACATTTTGCAGGTCGTGAGCGATGCCCTGTCCGGCGAGCTCCATGTGAGCCGCCGTGCCACCATCGCCGCCGATATTGTTTCGGTTCGCGAAGACGGCACGAAGGATGTTGTGCGCACGTTTGCCCTCAACGATATGGCGCTTACGCGCGGGCCCCTGTCCGATATGGTCGAATTCGACATCACGGTGTCCGGCCATCATATCGACCGCCTGCGCGGTGACGGCGTGGTTGTATCGACGGCGACTGGCTCCACCGGCTATGCGCTTTCTGCCGGCGGCCCCATCGTCAGCCCCGATTACACGGGCATGGTCTGTGTGCCCATCGCTCCGCATACTATTCAGGCTCGCGCTTTTTTGACCTCGCCGAGCGATGTCGTGGAGATCTTTATGTCCGATGACCGCCCGAGCGTTCCGGCGATCGCCATCGATGGACAGTTTATTACCTGCGATGGCACGGTCGAGAGCGTGGCTGTGCGCCGTGGTCCCGGCGATGTGCTGCTGCTTGATTATGGTCCCGAGAGTTTCTATAACTCGGTGAGCCGCGTGTTCTACGGAGTGCGTCATGATCGATGAGCTGCAGGTTTCCAACATTGCACTCATTCGCGAGGCGACGTTGGTTCCGAGCACGGGTCTAACGGTTCTGACTGGAGAAACCGGCGCCGGTAAGACCGCGCTGCTCTCGGCACTCAAGCTCATTTTGGGCGAGCGCGCGGATTCGTCGACGGTGCGCGAGGGCGAGGCACTTGCCAGCGTCGAGGCGCGCCTGTTTGATGGCCCGCACGACACGGAGGGCTTCACCGTGCAGCGCAGCCTTTCTGCCGAGGGCCGCAGCCGTGTAAAAATTGACGGCCGCATCGCCAGCGTGCGCGAACTTTCGGAGCGCGTCGGCGTGATGATGGATCTTTGCGGTCAGCACGAGCACCAGCGCCTGCTCGACCCGGCGCATCATGTTGCCATGGTCGATGCCTGGGCAGGGCGCCCGGCACTCGAGGCGCTCGAGCACTACCGTGCTTGCTTTAAGGCATCGCGTGCGGCTGCCAAGGAGGTCCGTCGCGTCGAAGAGGCCTCGCGTGCGCAGGGGAGTCGCGTCGAGGAGGCGCGCTTCGCCCTGGAGCGCATCGCCGAGGTCGACCCCAAGCCGGGTGAGTATGAGGAGCTCGAGGAGCTGCTGCCGCGCTCCGAGCATGCTGAGGTGTTGGTGGCCACGGCCAACGATGCCCATGCATCGCTTGCAGCTGAAGGGGGAGCGCTCGATGCCGTGAACAGTGCCGTGGCGGAGCTCTCTCGTATGGCTACTGTCGATCGAAAGCTGGGCGACATTGCCGATGCGCTTTCGGATGCCTGCATCTCGCTTGAGGATTGTGCCAACGAGCTGCGCGCCTATCGCGATGGGGTCGCTTTCGATCCGCGCGAGCTGGCTCGTATGCGCGAGCGTTATTCCGATCTTAAGGGTTTGCTACGTCAGTGGGGACCCACCATGGGCGATGTCTTTGCCATGCGCGATCGCTCACAAGAGCTGTTGTCGCTGGTCGATGATGGTGATGAGCGGATCAAGAAGGCTCGCGAGGCGCTCGGGTGTTCCGAACGCGAGCTTTTTGCTGCTGCCAAGGCGCTTAAACGCGTGCGGAATACCGCAGCCCCTCGCTTTTGCCACGAGGTTGGCCGTCAGATGGCGCGCCTGGAGATGGGCGACGCCGAGCTCGTTTGGGAGTCGCGCGATCTTCCGCGTGCCGAATGGACGCTGGCGGGGCCTTCGAGCTATGAGCTTTTGTATCGCAGTGGTACCGGATTGACGCCGCGCCCCCTGCGCCGCATTGCGTCGGGCGGCGAGCTGAGCCGCGTCATGCTGGCGAGCAAGGTCGTTCTCGGTAACGCGGACGGCGTGGATACGCTGGTGTTCGACGAGGTCGATGCCGGTGTCGGCGGCTCTACAGCACGTGCCCTCGCGAGCGTGCTGGCAGATCTCGCCGCTACGCATCAGGTGATTGTCGTAACCCACCTGGCGCAGGTCGCTGTCATGGCCGACAAACACTACGTGGTGAGCAAAGAGCCCGGCGACGTTCCCCAGACGCATCTGGATGAGGTGGCCGGGGACGCCCGCATCGCAGAGATCGCCCGTATGCTGAGTGGCGATCAATCTGAGGCAAGCCTGGCACACGCCAAGCAGATGCTGGAAGAGGCTCGAGGTTAGAACGAGCCGACAGTGTTGGCGGGGACAAAATGTCAGCAATTGTTGCACCGCCACTTGCTTGTCTGGCCCGACCGTCAAAAACTATGCCGGTTTACTACGATGAATCGGCGTAGCTCGAGCACAGCTAAAATTGTAAAAAGAAAACCGCAGGTAAAACCCCTGCGGTTTTCTTTTAAAACCCGATGTGGTCGCATATTCCGATTTCATCGTAGTAAACCGGCATAGTTTTACCGGCATAGTTTTATCGGAATGGTACATAACGTCCCCTGATAAAACCTACTCCACGACCTTATCCGGCTGGATGAGCTCCTCGTAGTAGCTGATATGCTCGCGGGCGTCTTCAATCTCGGGCAGCAGGAAGTTGTAGATAACCTCGATTATCATCGTGGCACTCATCTTGGAGAACGCAAAGTCGCCCGTGGTGAGCAGTGCCTCGTGGTTCACAGTGTTAAAGGTGTAGTCAGCCAGGCGAGCAAGCGGGGACTTGCTGTCGCTGCTGATGACGACAACGGTGGCGCCACAGCCGCGAGCCGCCTTTGCCATGCGATTCAGTCGACGCGACTTGCCGGAGTTCGAGATCAGCACGATGACATCTCCGGGGCGCAGCGTAAGCGCAAAACCAATCGAGGTCTCGCTGATGGTGCTTGCCATACAGCGAAGGCCCAGCTGCGAAAACTTAAACGTCGCGTCGAGCGCGACGGCGTTGGTGTTGCCTACGGCTGCAAACTCGATAGCCCCTGCGTTCTTAAACGCGTGCACGACGGCTGTCAGCGTGTCGTGATCAATGCCATCGATAGTCGCATTGAGTTCACTGACCTTGGCAGCGAGAATATTCTTGAGGCTCTGCTCCATATTGTCGAGCGAGACCTCGTCGGTGAGGCCTTCATTGCGCTGGCTTTCCAGATCGCGTGCCAGCGAAAACTGAAAACTGCGAAAACTGCCAAAACCCAGTTTGCGGCAGAAGCGCGAGACGGTTGCTTCGGAGGTTGCAGCGGCGCGCGAAAGCTGAGCGGCTGTCAGACGCGGGGCCTCGGACTGGTGCTCTAGGATATAGTCGACAATGCGCTGCTCGGACTCGCTGTACCCCCTGTGCATACTAATAAGGGAGAGTGCGCTCTTGCTGCTATCGGACATGGGATGGCTCCTGGCTGGCATGAAAATCGGACTTGTTTTGTAATGTCGTAGTATACGGGCATTTTCAATTACAAGATACACCTTGCCGTTTCAATAGTTGATGGTAAACTTTCATCGACCGTTTACGGTAATGAAAGAACCTTTCACCGGAGAAATGAGCTGTATTGCTTCTCATATAAGCGGTGGGTTGGTATCTTTCAGGTGTGGAAAAACGCGTATCTAAGCGCGTGTAGGGGAGCGCCCGCGGGCGCTGTACTCAAGAAGGAGGGACACATGGCTAAGTTTGACATCATCGCAGCCACCGGTTGCCCGACCGGCATCGCGCACACCTTCATGGCGAAGGAGGCGCTGGAGAAGGCAGCTGCCGAGCGCGGGCTGACCATTAAGGTCGAGACCCATGGTCAGGTCGGTGTCGAGAACGAGCTCACTAAGAGTGAGATCGCTGGTGCCAAGGCCGTCGTCGTCGCAGCCGACAAGGATGTCCAGGCGGAGCGTTTCGCCGGTAAGCCCATGGTTTCCGTTGGTGTTTCCAAGGCCCTGTCCGTCGAGGCTGCAGGTAAGCTGATCGACCGCGCACTCGCCGCCAAGGGCGACGACACGGTTGTTGCTGCTGCCGATGTCGAGGATGGGGTCGAGGAGAAGGAGTCCATCGGTCACATCATCTATAAGCACCTCATGAACGGCGTCAGCCACATGCTGGTCTTCGTCGTCGCCGGTGGCGTCCTGACCGCCGTTTCGTTCCTGTGGGGCTGTCTCTTATACACATCTGACGCTGCCGACGAA
>CABSNX010000173.1 GCA_902479205.1 uncultured Collinsella sp.
TACTGATCGGTCTCGTGGGCTAGGAGATGTGTATAAGAGACAGGGCCATAAGCGGGCCGGCGGCGATCCAGCTGGCGATCGCGGTGCGCGGGTCCTTAAGCAGCTCGGCAATAAAATTGATGAAACCCATGAAGTAAAACCTCTCAGTTGTGGGCGCGGATACGTCCAAGTTGACTAGTATACGGTTGCGGCGTCCCCTCGTGCGCAACCCCATAAAAGCATGACTCCATTACCAGCAAGTTTGCATAACTGACACCTGTCGCGCAATGCCGCCAAGATTGTCCTTCCTAATCCCTAGCGAATCGCTATACTTTATTGAATCGCATTGCCATGGCGCTAAGGGAGGGCGGCCGGTGAGCTTTATCAATACCATTCGCGAGGACATCAAGACCGTCCAAGCGCAGGACCCCGCCGCGCAAAACGGTCTGGTCATCTTCCTTTCCTATCCTGGCCTGCACGCCAAGTGGAACCACGTGCCCGAGCACTGGCTGTGGGAGCATGGACATCGCTCGCTCGCCCGCGTGCTCTCGCAAATCACCCGTCATATCACCGGCGTCGAGATTCATCCCGCCGCACAGATCGGCAAGCACTTCTTTATCGACCATGCCATGGGCGTCGTCATCGGCGAGACCACCATTGTGGGCGACAACTGCGTGCTCTATCAGGGCGTCACGCTCGGCGGTACCGGCAACGAGACCGGCAAACGCCACCCCACCCTGGGCAACAACGTCACCGTGGGCACGGGTGCCAAGGTGCTCGGCAACATCCGCATCGGCAACAACGTCAAGATCGGCGGCAACTCGGTCGTCGTTAAGGACGTCCCCGACAACTGCACCGTCGTGGGCGTGCCGGGACGCATCATCAAGCGCAACGGCTGCCGTGTGTTCGAGGAGAGTTTCGACGCCAAGCAGCATCGCGAGTACATGCCCGATGACGCCGCCGAGCAGTCCGCCCTCAACCGCCAGGGCATCACCGAGAATGCCCGCCGCGTCAAGGAACTCGAGCGAGAGGTGGCCGAGCTCAAGGCCCTCGTCGCCAAGCTCGTGGACGAACGCTAGGAACGCAAGCGGCACAAAACGACATCGGCATCAACGCAAAGGCGCGCCAGGGAATTCATCCCCGGCGCGCCTTTCTTTTTGATGTGACATGCGGGACTGTCCCTTTGTCACATTATGCGAACTGACTCAGATAGAGGTCGGCGTAAGCGCCCTCGGCTGCGAGCAGCTCCTTATGCGTGCCCTGCTCGATAATGTTGCCGTGGTCCATGACCAAGATCAGGTCGGCGTCCACGATCGTCGACAGGCGATGCGCGATCACAAAGCTCGTGCGCCCGCGCATAAGCGCGTCCATGGCGCGGCCGATAGCAAGCTCGGTGCGCGTGTCCACGCTTGAGGTCGCCTCGTCCAGGATGAGAATCGCCGGGTTGTTGAGCAGCACGCGCGCAATGGTCAGCAACTGGCGCTGGCCCTGGCTGATGCTTTCGGCATCGTTGGCCACGCGCGTGTCGTAGCCCTGCGGCATGGTGCGCACAAAGAAGTCAACCTGGGCGGCGCGCGCAGCCGCAACAATCTCCTCGCGCGTTGCCTCGGGGCAGCCGTAGGCGATGTTCTCGGCAATCGTGCCGTCGAACAGCCAGGCGTCTTGCAGCACCATGCCAAACTGCTGACGTAGCTCGCCGCGATCCATGCGGCTCGTATCCACGCCGTCGAGCGTAATACGCCCGCCGTCAATCTCGTAGAAGCGCATGAGCAGGTTGATGAGCGTCGTCTTGCCTGCGCCCGTGGTTCCCACCACGGCAATCTTCTGGCCCGGCTCGGCGGTAAACGACACGTCGCGCATAAGCGGCTTGTCGGGCGAATAACCAAAGCGCACGTGCTCAAAGGAGACGCGACCCTCAACGCGACCCGGCAGCTTGGCGGCCTCGTCCGGCAGCGGATCGGCCTCCATCTCGGGCTCATCGAGCAGGTCGAACACGCGCTCCGCACTCGCCAGCGCGCTCTGCAGCGAGTTAAAGGTAAACGACAGCTGCGTCATGGGTTCGGACGCCTCGTAAATAAACTGGAAGAACGCCTGGAACACGCCGACGGTCATGTGACCGGCAACCAGCATGCTGCAGCCCACAAGCGCAATAACGATCTGCGCCAAACGGCCGATAAAGCGCACCGCGGGGCCGACGGCATTGATCATAAAGTCGGCCTTGGCACTCACGCGTGCCAGCTCGCCCGAGGCCTGGTGCACCTCGGCAGAGCTCTGGTGCTCGCGGTTGAATGCGCGAATCACCAAACGGCCCGAATAGCCTTCCTCGACCGCGCTCGTAATCTTGGACACCCACTCCTGGCGCTCGCCCGTCACATCGTGCGTGCGGCGCGAAACGACCTTCGTCACCAGCAGCGACAGCGTCATAAAGAACAAAAAGACGAGCGTGAGCGGCACGCTAAACACGAACATCACGATCACAGCGCCCACCACGGTACCGATCGACACCAGAAGCTGCAGCAAGCCGCGCTGCATGCTCTCGGACATCTTGTCCAAGTCGTTGGTCGCACGGCTGACGACCTCACCGGGACGATGCGCGTCAAAGAAGGCAAGCGGCAGACGGTTGAGCTTTTGCGCGATGCGGTTGCGCAGGCGCAGATTGAGACGCTCAGCGACGCTCGACATCAAAAAGCTCTGGAGCGCGTAGAACGAGGCAGCGGCCGTCCAAATCATAAAGTAGATGAAGATGGTCCTGCCGCAGTTCTCCCAGGTGATGTTGAAGGTGGTATCGTTGGCAAACGCCACCTGAATGTGGCCCCACAGCTCATCGATCACGCGGGCGCTATATGCCGGCGCGGCGGTGTTAAAGATGGCATAGAACACAATGCTCGCGAACACGATATAGAAGCGCCAATGGTCGCCGGCAGCCTCGCTCCACAGGCGGCGCACCGTCGCCCAGGTGTCGCGGGGTTTCTCGTCCTCGTCGTCCACATCGCGCATGCGCTCTGCCTCAGCGCGGGCGCGCTCGTCCTCGGCGCGCTCGTTTTCCTCGTAGAGCGCTTGGCGGCGAGCCTCGCGCTCGGCTGCAGCCTTGGCGGCGTCATCCAGCTCGGGTGCCACGGCAGCCGTTTCCTCGACCAGTACCGCGGCAGCGGCGTCATCAACGCCGCCCTGCTTCTTGAGCTCCTCGGTCATGCTACTCACCTCCCTTCATCTGCGATTCCGCGATAGCGCGGTACACCTCGCAGGTTTCCATGAGCTCGTCGTGCGTGCCTAGGCCCACGACCTCGCCGTCTTTGAGCACCACGATCTGATCGGCATGCAGAATGGTCGAGATACGCTGCGCAATGATGAGCACCGCGGCATCGCGCGTCTCGTCCTGCAGCGCATGGCGCAGGGCGGCATCGGTCTTAAAGTCCAGGGCCGAAAAACTGTCATCGAAGATATATAGATCGGCATGCTTCATGAGTGCGCGGGCGATCGCCAGGCGCTGGCGCTGACCGCCCGAGAAGTTCGTGCCGCCCTGGGATACCGGAGTATCGAGCCCCTGGGGCTGATCGAGCACAAAGGTGCTCTGGGCAACCTCCAGCGCATGGAGCATGTCAGCCTCGGTCGCGCCCTCGTTGCCAAAGCGCAGGTTGCTCGCCACCGTACCCGAGAACAGCCACGCCTTCTGCGGCACGTAAGCGATATGCCCGCGAATCTCACCTTGCGAAAGGTCGCGCAGGTCAACGCCGTTCAGGCGAATGGCGCCCTTCGTGGCATCGTGGAAACGCAACAAGAGCTTGGCCACCGTTGACTTGCCCGAGCCCGTTGAGCCTACAATCGCCGTGGTCTGGCCACGGCGACAGGCAAAGCTCAGGTCGCACAGGGTATCCTCGTCGGCATCGTCAAAACGGAACGACATATGGTCGAACACGGCAACCGCGTCGGCACCATCTGCGGACTCAGGCGCCCCGTCGCCCAGCGTTGCCTTGCCGTCCACGATGCTCGGCTCGATTTCGAGCACCTGTTGCGCGCGGTTGAGGCACGCCGCAGCGCGCGGAAGCGTCAGAATCACCATCTGCGCCATCATCACAAAGAACAGGATCAAGATCGCGTATTCCAACACGGCCGAGATGCTGCCGATTTGCATGGCGTGGACGCCCGCGCGGTTGCCGCCCACCCACAGCACCGCCACCTCGGCGATATTCATCAAAAAGAA
>CABSNX010000174.1 GCA_902479205.1 uncultured Collinsella sp.
CTCCAGGGACATATATGCTCCTTATTATTCCGAGGCGTCCTCTGGTGCGGGATGTCGCTCCAGATAGTCGCCCAGCATCTTAAAGTCTTCCTCCAGCAGCTCCTGCCACGCCGGATTGCGCAGCGCTGCTGCCGGATGGAACGTGGGCATTACTACAAAATGCCCCATCTGGTGGAACCTGCCGCGCAGCTTAGTAATGCCAATCTCGGTCTTAAGCACAAAGTGCGTCGCGGGGTTGCCGAGCGTCACGATAATATCGGGCCAGATGCTTCGAATCTGCTCACGCAAAAACGGCGAGCAAGCCAGCACTTCCTCGGGACGCGGATTGCGGTTTCCCGGCGGGCGGCACTTAAGCACGTTGGCGATATAGACGTCCTCGCGCTTAAGACCTGCCAGGGACAAAATGCCGTTGAGGTCTTCACCCGCCGCCCCCACAAAAGGTTCGCCCTGCAAATCCTCGTTGCGACCCGGTGCTTCACCAATAAACATGACGCGAGCGTGGGGGTTTCCCACGCCAAACACGATGTTATGGCGCGACTGATAGAGCTGGCAGAGATGGCAGTCGCCTAAAACAGCCTCAATCTCCTCGAGTGCGACCTCACGTGGCGCCTGATGGGTATGGCCGGGAATGTGCATGACGCCCATAGCGGCTCCTACACGTAGACCTTGTCGAGACGCATGCCAAAGCCGCAGGCGACCTCGTAGTTAATCGTTCCGCGCAGTCGGGCCATCTCGTCCATAGTGATCTCGGCATCGCCATCGCGGCCGACAATAATCATCTCGTCACCATACTCGGCCTCGGGAATCTCGTGTGCCGGGTTGGACTGAATGGCGACCATAAACTGATCCATGCAGATATTGCCAACCTGACGCACGCGCTCGCCGCGATACAGCACATCCATACGATTGGAAAGCGTACGCGATAGGCCGTCGGCATAACCGATCGGCAGCGTGCAGATCTGAACGCGCGTACGCGGTACGCGGTAGGTAAAACCGTAGCCCACGCCCTCGCCCATCGCAGGGTGCGCCACGCGCGTCACGCGCGCATGAACGCTCATAACGGGATCGAGCTGCATCACACGGCTACTCAGCTCGCACGGCTGCATGCCATACAAGCCAACGCCGGCGCGAATCATATCAAAATGCATCGAGGGGTCGAGCATCGAGGACGGCGTGTTGGCGCAATGCACAATACCGCACTCAAAACCCGCATCCTTAATGGCCTGAACGGCCTCGGTAAAGCGCTGGCACTGCAGCTTGTAGTCCCAGCCCGAAGGTTCATCGGCCGTGGCGAAGTGCGTAAATACGCCGTCGCACTGAATACCGCGATGGAAATCAATACCGCGGACAAAGTCGAGCACCTGCGTGTAATGTACGCCGATGCGGTTCATGCCCGTCTCGATGGCGAGATGATACTTGCCCACCTTGCCCGCCGCGACGGCACATTCGCCATACGCAAGAGCAAAGTCGGACGTATAGACCGAGGGCATGATATCGAACTCGAGCAACGTCGGAATGGCCTCGATAGGCGGCTCGCTTAGGATAAGGACGGGTTTCGTAATCCCGCCCTGTCGGAGCTCAACGCCCTCGTTAACCGTCGCCACGGCAAACATGTCGGCGCCGGCCGAATACATAATCTTGGCGCACTCAACAGCTCCATGACCATAAGCGTCGGCTTTAACCACGCAGCACAGGCGCTGACGCGGATTCAGCAAATTCTTATAGGCCCTCGTGTTGCGGCGAAGCGCCCCGCGGTCGATCTCGACCCAGGACCAACGCGTCAAATCGGCTTTATTCATAATTAGTCATCCGACCCTTCGTCCGTGATTCCCAGATCATCGAGCGCATCCTTTGCCGCCAACTCCATGGCGGGACCGATCAAGTCGATAAGATCGGTCGCGATAACGCTCTTCTCGCCAAACTCCGTCGCCGCGGCAAAACCGGCATAGCTATGAAGCGCGACGGCATACGAGTACAGCAGCTCCCAGCGGTCCATCTCATCGCGCATGGTGGCTAGCGTGCCGGCCAGAATACCCGCAAGGACGTCACCCGAGCCAGCGGTCGCCAACGACGCCGGGCCAGAGAGCGGCAGCAGCACGCGCTCAACACCGCAAATGGCCGTCGTCGGGCCCTTAGCGATAACAACGAGGTTATCGGAACCGGCGGCCCAGACAACCTTTTGCGCGGCGGCAATCGCGGTTCCAAGGTCATTGACCTCATCACCGGCGACGAGACGCGAAAGCTCACGATAATGCGGCGTCATAACGAGCGGCTGCTCACGACGATACATCTCGGGATTACTGTCGATGCCATCGATTGCAATCTTGGCAAGGCAGTTGAGAGCATCGGCATCCAAGATAAGCGGTACGTCGAGCTCAAGCAGACCCGAAACCACCTGCATGGCACCGGCAGATGTCGTCATGCCGGGACCACACAGCACGCAGCTATATTTCTTGGCAATCTCACATACCGTCATGCGCGCAGCGGCACCAAAAGAACCGCGGGAATCAGATGGAATAGCAAAGACCGGAATCGAGGGGAGCGCCATGCGGATAAGGTTGGCACACGCATCCGGAGTCGCGACTGCCACATAGCCGGCGCCTGCGCGGGCAGCGGACTTGGCAGCCATAATGGCCGCACCAGGATACTGCGCCGATCCGGCAACAATGAGCACCGAGCCGCGCGAGTACTTATCGATATTCGTAGGCAGCGGAGCAAAATAGTCCACAAGGTCACCGGGTTCCACGATCTCGGCAGCATGGTCGACATCGTCAATAACCTCATCAAGGCGGTCATACAGACCGCCGCAGACCAGATCGCCTGCATATTCGGGACCGTCAGCGCTGTATAAGCCGATCTTGGGAGCAATCATCGTCACCGTACGCTCGGCACGAATGCAGTCGTCATCCACCACACCCGTCTCGGCATTCAGGCCCGAAGGAACATCGATGGAGACAACGCGATCGGCATTTTCATTGACCGTGGGGATCCAGATTGAAAACGGCGCACGAAGATCACCATGAAAACCGGTACCAAAAATGGCATCGACTACAACATCAGCCTTATCAATCAGCACCTCCAGCTCATCACGAGAGGGGCCGACACACACATGCACGTCGCGACCAGCAGTACGACGGGCGACATGACGAGCGAGAGCGGCAGGGATCTCATCCGGCTCAACCGGAGAGACGATATCTACATCAACGCCCTTATGCGTCAGAATGTCAGCGGCAACCCAGCCATCTCCGCCATTGTTGCCAAAACCGACCAATACAAGAACGCGATCGGGGTTGAGCTTTAAAATCTCGTTGGCAGCAAATTCGCCCGCCAACTCCATGAGTTCGGCCTTCGAGGTACCCTCACGCTCGATAATATCTTCGAGGCGAACGACTTCCTCGGTACTCAAAACCGGTTTCATCTATGCTCCTAGCGCATCTTGCGGATCATCATCCAGATGTTCCGACAAAGCAGATTGTTGCAGCTGTTCGAGCTCGTCTAAGACAGAACGAGCCTCTTTAAATGTCTGAGCAACGCGCTCCTTCGTGCTCACCTTTTCTTCCTTGGGTTTAGGTCGAGCATCCTCGGTGATCGCAATGGCATTAGCAACAGCCAAGTCACCCGTCAGAGTAATAGAAAGAGCGACCTCGACAACGCCCAATTCCTGGGCGATTTCGAGAGCGCGGCCCGAAAGCAGCGCTTTTGGCTTGCCGAGCTTATCGCGCGTTACGGAAACGTCTTTACGGCCAACGCCCTGGCTAAAACCCGTACCAAGCGCCTTAAGTACCGCCTCGCGAGAAGCAAAACGGCTGGCATAATGCGCGGCAGGACGAGACGAGGCATCGCAATACGCGCGCTCTTCATCGGTAAACACGCGCCGGGCAAACGCGGGTGTCTTCTCAAGGATTGATTTCATTCGGGAAATCTCGACGATATCAACGCCGATTCCGGCTTCGGCCATAATCACCTCCATGCTGCACAGACTATGACATTGTAGCCCGTTCGCAGAAGATGCGACAAACGAGGGTCAAAAACACAGCGAGAGTGGAGTGATGGCCCTATAAACGCAAAAAAGGGGGAGGCCGCGAGGCCTCCCCCTTCTACATTCCCAATGGCGGCTCGGTGCCGTCCACCGGTCAGCGGCGCCC
>CABSNX010000175.1 GCA_902479205.1 uncultured Collinsella sp.
GGTCACCAAGCACAACCTCAAGTACCGCCGCTACTACCACCAGTTCGACTACTAATTTCATTTGGGGGAAACCGCAATGAGGCAATACATCTTTGCCAGCCACGCGCATTTTGCGACCGGCATCAAAGAGAGCACCGAGCTGCTCTCGGGCGCGCGCGATAACGTCCACGACCTGTCGATGTTTGTCGACGGCCGCACCGACGTCGCCGAGGAGGCCGCCAAGCTCCTGGCGACCTTCGACCCCGCCGACGACGTAATCGTGTGCACCGACCTGTTTGGCGGCAGCGTCAACAACGAGTTCACCAAGATCGTCCAGACGCGCCCCAACACCTACCTGGTTGCCAACATGAATCTGCCGCTGCTGATCCAGCTGCTCTTTTCGGACCAGGAGGCTCCCGCCGATCAGGTTATCCGCGAGATCCTCGCGGCTGACGACACGCGCGTCAAGTTTGTCAACGACCTGCTGACCGATGCGGATGACGAGGAAGAGTTCTAGTCACCGCCTGCTATTAATGGGGCCGGGTTTCCGGCATGAGACCTTTGGGGGTCAATCATGATTCAACTGCTTCGCGTCGACCATCGTCTGCTTCATGGCCAGGTGGCCGTCTCTTGGGTCCAGGGCTTGGGCTCCGACTGCATCTTCTGCGTTGGCGACAAGGTTGCCAACGATCCCGTCTGGAAGACTACGCTCAAGATGGGAAAGCCGGCCAACGTCAAGCTCGTCATTAAGGACATGGAGCACGCCATCGAGGCCATCAACTCCGGTGTTACCGATAAGTACAAGATGATCATCTGCGTCGCCAGCATCGCCGAGGCCAAGCAGCTTGTCGACGGCTGCCCGCAGATCACCTCCATCAACCTGGGCAACACCAAGTCCAAGGACGAGCAGCGTCCCGATGCCCGTAAGATCTCCCGCCAGATCTTTGTGACTGCTGCCGAGGAAGAGGACATTCGCGAGCTCGTCGGCCGCGGTGTCGAGGTCGAGATTCGCGCTCTGGCCGACGACCCCAAGGTCGATGCCCTAAGCGCCCTCTAATTGGGAACCACGGGCGGCGCGCACGGCGCCGCCCCTATTCGTGGGCGTACCGGATAAACGCTTTACCCGTTACCCCCATCTACCGTTCACCGGGAGTACACGCCCGTTGAGCGATTGGTATTAAATAGTTTTCGCATGACTATATAATTGGTATCAAATCATTTGCACCGGTTTAGGTGTTAACAGCACACCGGTACAAGCTGGATCTGTCTGGGCGATTGTCGGCATGGAAAAGGGCGCGCTGACAAGTCGGGAATCGCCGCGCGGATCCAAGAGGGATCAAAGGGAGGAACAATGCTTGTTCAAGCGATCCTCATCGGACTTATCGCTGCCTTCGGTAAGCTCGATTATCAGCTCGGTACGCTCTATGCGTTCCGCCCGATCGTTCTGTGCCCGCTCGTCGGCATAGTCCTCGGGGACCTGCAGTCCGGCCTCGCCATCGGTGCGAGCCTCGAGCTGCTCTTCATGGGTTCTATCTCCATCGGCGCTTACGTGCCGCCCGATGAGACGATTGGCGGTGTGCTCGCCTGCGCCTTCGCTATTCAGCTGGGTCAGAGCACCGAGGCCGCTATCGCGCTCGCGATGCCCATCGCCACTCTGTGCCTGGCCATTAAGAACGTCGTCAACGCCGGTATGCCCCTTCTGGTCGACCGTGCCGACGTCTTTGCCAGCAAGGGTAACCTCAAGGGTATCTACGCTATGCACTGGATTATCGGTCTCGTGATTGTCGTCCTGGCCTTTATCCTGTGCTCGGTCTCCTTCTATCTGGGTGCCGACGCTGTTCAGGGCCTGCTCGACTTCATCCCGACGTTCGTCCTCGATGGCTTTGGCGTCGCAGCCAACATCCTGCCTGCCATGGGCTTCGCCATGCTCGGCCGTCTGGTGCTTACCAAGCAGCTCGTGCCGTTCTACTTCCTGGGCTTCCTGCTGTGCTCCTATGCCAACGTGCCCGTCCTCGGCGTCGCCCTGATCGCAATCATCATCGGCATCGATAAGTACGACCTGCTGGGCCTTGGTGGCGCCCAGTCCCAGCTTTCTGTGGAAGGGGATGAGGACGATGACTTCTAATTCCGAGAACCAGATTACTCGCTCCGACCTCATTAAGAGCGCCGTGAACACCGGCGCCCTGGGCATGGAATTCTCCTGGACCTACTACAAGCAGATGAACATTGCCTTCTGCCTGATGGTCGCCAACATGCTCAAGAAGATCTATGCCGGCCGTCCCGATGATTACGCCGAGGCCCTGCATCGTCACAGCGCATTCTTCAACATCACCCCGCAGCTCGCTCCCTTCGTGGGTGGCATCGCGATGGCCATGGAAGAAAAGGTCGCTCGTGGCGAGGTTGAGCCCGAGAGCGTCAACGACATCAAGGCCGCCCTCATGGGTCCGCTTTCCGGCCTGGGTGACTCCTTCTTCCTGTCCACCCTGCGCGTCGTCGCCGCTGCCG
The DNA here is from genome assembly GCA_902479205.1 of uncultured Collinsella sp. Taxonomy (GTDB): domain Bacteria; phylum Actinomycetota; class Coriobacteriia; order Coriobacteriales; family Coriobacteriaceae; genus Collinsella. Next base: position 2,485 of record CABSNX010000175.1, read on the forward strand.
TGGGCATCAGCCTGTGCCAGGCCGGCAACGTCTTTGGCCCCATCGCCTTCCTGCTCGTCTACAACATCCCGGCGTTCCTGATTCGTATCTTTGGCGCTATCAAGGGTTATGAGCTAGGCATTGGTTTCCTCGACGAGGCTCAGAAGACCGGCCTGATGCAAAAGATCATGGCCTGCGTCGGCATTGTCGGCGTTATGGTCGTCGGCGCCATGAGCAAGGACATGTTCTGGGCTTCGTTGCCCATCGCCATTGGTCAGGGCGACTCCGCCCAGACTCTCCAGGACATCCTGGACGGCATCATGCCCGGTATGCTCGGTATGGCCGCCTTCTGGCTCTACTACTGGCTGCTCTCCAAGAAGATCAACCCGATGGTCCTGATCCTCTGCACCATGGTCGTGGGCATCATCGGCGCTTACTTTGGCGTGCTTGCCTAATATGTTCGAATCGCGCTTCCATCGCGTCTAACGGTTGCGTCGATCTTTGGGGGGCTTGTCGCATCTGCGGCGGCCCCCTGTTTTTTAAAACTCCGTACGAAAGGGGAGGGCTATGGTCGTACCCGAGCTTTCGCTCATGAACATCAACCATCGTTACTACAGCATCGAGACGTTTTTTAAGGCTGCAGGTGAGGCCGGCTATCGCAATATCGAGCTGTGGACCGGCTCGATGCACCTGTATGTGGATTGCCATGAGCACGATTCGGTGGATAAGATTCGCGATCTTGCCGCCCAATACGGTATCAAGATCGTGTGCGTGTGCCCCGAGCAGAACAACCCCAAGCCATGGAACGTCGCGGTGCGCGGTGAGGCGGGCCAAAAACGCATCCTCTCGTACTTTAAGAATGTGATCGACGTTGCCGTTGAGTTGGGCGTGCCGCAGATTCTGGTGACGAGTGGTTGGGCCTATCTGGACGAGCCGGCTGAGGACGCCTGGGCCCGCAGCGTTGCCATGCTGCGCTCGGTGTGCGACTACGCCGATACGCGCGGTATTCGCGTCGCGCTCGAGGCCCTGCAGCCGTCGGAGTCCGTGTTGGTCAATACGGCACAGGATGTCGCGCGCATCCTCGAGGCGGTCGATCGTCCCAACCTGAAGGCCTGTATCGACTTTGGCGCCATGGAAGTTGCCGGCGACACGATCGACGGCTACTTTGAGGTTTTGGGCGACAAGATCGTTCACACCCACTTTGTAGATGTGGGCGGCGGCACGACGCATCTTGCCTGGGGCGACGGCGAGCGTGATATGCGTGCCGACCTCGAGGCACTCATGCGCCACGGCTATACGGGCTATGTCTCGGCCGAGACGTGTGATGGCCGCTACTATCAAGATCCGTCCAAGGCGACGACTCAGGTTATCGAGATGTATCGCCGTGTGACAGCGGAGATGGAAGCCGAATAACTAAACTGCGCGGTTGCGCCGGAAACGCTTGGGCGGGTCTGGCGCAACGCTTTTATAGCTGGCGAGTTGTGGGGAACCCGTTGGCAGTAGCGCTCGAAATAGACAACTATTGGCGTTGTAATACCACTCGGGCGAGGAAACCGACCGTTCGCCGCAAATCTCCGTGAGTTTGGATTGGTATTAAATAACAAGCAATCGTATGGCTATAATTGGTATCAGCAAGAAGCGCGATGTATAGAAT
>CABSNX010000176.1 GCA_902479205.1 uncultured Collinsella sp.
TTCGCTCAACGGTACGCAGCGCTCAGACGCCTCCCTGCGTGTGCTATATGCGCTTGAGGCAGCCGGTCTTGAGGCCTGGTTCGTGGGCGGTTGGGTACGTGACGCATTGATGGGACGCCCCAGCCACGATGTCGACATGTGCTGCAGCGGCTTGTGGCAGGAGTCCAAGGCGGCACTCGAGGCCGCTGACATTGCGGTAGTTGAGTCGGGCATTAAATTTGGCGGCATCACCGCCATTTGTGACGATGAGCGCATCGAAGTCACGACGTATCGTTTGGACGGCTTTTACACTGATGGTCGCCATCCTCAGAGTGTGCAGCGTGCGGCCTCGCTTGAGGACGATCTGGCGCGTCGTGACTTTACCGTTAACGCCATGGCTTGGCATCCCCAGCGCGGTCTTGTCGACCGCTACGATGGCCAGGGCGACCTGGAGCGTAAGCTGATCCGTGCCGTCGGAGATCCCAAGCGTCGCTTTAACGAGGACGCGCTTCGCATGCTGCGCGCTGTGCGTTTTGCCTGCCGTTTGGATTTTATGATCGAGCCTAAGACCAAACAGGCGCTTGCCGAGTGCTCGCCGCTGCTCGATGCCGTGGCACGCGAACGTGTGGGCATTGAGCTCGAAGGCATTCTTTCGACCGGTCATGGGGGAGACGCGATGCTGCGCTACCCCGAGCTTATTTGTGCCGCCGTTCCCGAGCTTACGCCGGCTCGTGGGTTTGACCAGTGCAGTGTCTACCATGCCTTTAACGTCTACGAGCATATCGCCCGCGTGCTGACGGTGGCAGGGGAGCTGGCACTGTGTGATGGCGTAGCGCCTTCGTCGAGCTTAATGTGGGCGGCGTTTTTGCACGATGTCTCCAAGCCCGATTGTTTTACGGTCGACCATGCGGGCAGCGGTCACTTCTATGGCCATCCCGAGCTTGGCGCCAAGAAGGCGCGTGCCATTATGGATCGCCTGGCGCTCTCGCACGATTTGGTGCGCGATGTATGTCTGCTGATCAAGTACCATGACAAGCCGCTGCGTCCTGAGCGATCCTGCCTGCTCAATATGATGCGCGCGCTTTCGGGCGAGGGCGTCGATACGCCGCGTCTGATGGACGAGCTTATGGACCTTAAGCGTGCCGATACGCTGGGTAAGGCGCCGTCGTGCTTCTATTACGTCGAGACGATCGAGGAGATGCGCTCACTCGCCCACGATCTGCTGGAGGCGGGGGAGCCCTATACGCTCAAGATGCTTGCCATCAATGGCGGCGACTTGATTCGCGCCGGCGTCAAGCCAGGGCCGGAGTTGGGGCAGCTTCTCAATGCCGCCCTCGATGCCGTGATCGAAGACAACATTCCCAACACACGCGTTGCCCTCCTGGCTCACCTGCACCTTGGATAATCATCCTTCGGTTCCGTCCCAAATGAGCTACCTATTTGACCTGCGTGTTCCATAACCTCCCGACAAAAATTGGGCAATTTGGAATTTCTCCTTGCGCTCGCGTTTTTTGTACCGTAATATAAGTCCTCGCAGCACGGCAGTGCAGATGTCATGTGGCCCGTTCGTCTAGCGGTTTAGGACGCCGCCCTCTCAAGGCGGAGATCACCAGTTCGAATCTGGTACGGGCTACCATGTTTTAGATACCCGGTCTTTCGTAAGAAGACCGGGTTTTTTATTGCAAGTGGTCTGGTCTGTTAATCGCATTTGCCTCATAGCTTTACGTTTTGCTCATCTCCCATACGGGTACAATAGCTCAGATACTTTGACGGTCAGAAGGAGCCTCATGACGGAGTCCTCTCAGCATAGCCCAAAGCCCCAGGTCGAGGTTTCTGGCGGCGATGACAACAAGAGCGCGCGTCGCGGCGCTATCTTTATCGGAGTTGTGCTGATCGGCTATATCATCTATCTGGTCGTGACCGGGCAGATGGGGCAGTTTTGGGCCGCTATGTCCAGCGTTCAGATGCCCTGGCTCTTTGCTGCATGCTTTTGTATGTTTCTGTATCTCGTTTTTGGCATCGTGGCGTACGCGATCGCCGTTTGGCTCGACCCCGAATCTCCCGTCGGCATCCGCGACCTCATTTCGGTCGAGGCGAGCGGTATCTTCTTTGGCAACCTGACGCCCATGATGATGGGCTCTACGCCTGCCCAGATTTACCGCCTGACCAAAGCCGGCCAAAACGTTGGCGAGGCGGGTGCCACGCAGTTCACCCGATTTATCGTGTATCAGTTTGGCCTGGTGGCATGGGGTGCCATTCTGCTGCTCGCCCGCATGCCGTTTTTCGCCGAGCGCTATGGTGACATGACACTGCTGTGCGTCTTTAGCTTTGGCGGCCACTGCTGCATCCTGCTCGGCATCTTTGCCGTAGCGTTGATGCCCAAGACCGTCACACGCGTCGCCCATTGCATCATCAATTGGCTCGAGCGCATGGGCGTCTCCGCTACGAAGATCGAGGGCTGGCGCACCTTTGTCGATGGCGAGATTTATTCGTTTTCCGAGAAATTCAAACTCTCCGCCGGTCATTTTTCGTCCATGTTGCTCACGGTCGTCATCACTATGCTGCAGCTGGCTTTTTTCTACCTGGTTCCGTATTTTTTGATGCTCTCCTTTGGCCACCACGAAGTCGACTTTTTCTCGGTCATGGCTGCGAGTGCCTTTGTCCAGCTGCTGAGCTCCGCCGTTCCGCTGCCCGGCGGCACCGGCGGCGCCGAGGGCGGCTTCGCACTGTTTTTGGGTCACTTTTTTGGGACGGCCTCGACTGCCGGTTATCTGCTGTGGCGTCTGATCACCTTTATCGCGCCGACCATTTTGGCCGCCCCGCTGCTGGGCCTTAAGAGTGCCCATAACGAGAGCATTCATGCGCGCTGGGACCGTGTGATGCGAAAGTTCGGACGCACGCCTCAGGCGCCCTCTGCGCCCGTTAAGGCACATCCTGCGTCCCAGGTTACCGTGGACCCCAATCAGCGTGCTCAAAAGGCTGCTGTGGCCTCTAAGCCGGCTCGCAAGACCTACGTTCGTCAGACTGGCGACGGTATCCGCGTTTCCCCGGCGGCGCTCAATAAAAAGAAGCGGCCCTAGGGCTCAGTGGGCGAGTCGTGCGTTCTTGATGACGCTCGTCATTGCGAGGTGAGTTGTAGGATAATCCTCTTACGTTGATTATCTCCCACATGTAGAGGAATTACAGGTGGGCAGTTGATATGAAGGGGACACGTCTATGGCTACCACCAAACCGCGCCTTGACCGTCGTATCGTCCGTAGTCGCAATGCGATTCTTTCGGCGTTTGAGCGACTGCTCATGGAAAAGCCCCTGGCCGATATTACGGTGAGCGCCATCGCGCGTGAGGCAAATGTTGACCGTAAGACTTTCTACGTGCACTTTGGCACGGTCGACGGCTTGCTCGACGCCATTGCCGTCGATGTGGTCGAGATGATTGTCGATTCGGTCGAGAAGACGCTTTCCTCCATGGGTGGCGACACCAACGAGCGCGCACTTGGCGCTGCGGCGTCCTTTTTCAAGACCGTTAACGAGGCACTGTGCAACAACCTGGTGCTTAATCGCCAGTTGATCGAAAACATTCCGCTCGACGACTTTATGGCTCGTCTGCGCGTGCCGCTTGAGCACGAGATTGCCGAGCGCAATCTGCTGCCCGAGGGCCTAAAGGACGAGATGTTCGATTACTACCTGGCGTTTTTGCTGTCTGGTATTATCGGCATCTATCGCGCGTGGGCTTTGTCCGACGGCTCGGTTCCCATCGAGCGCGTCTCGGCGGTCGCCAACGACCTGACTCTCAACGGCCTATCCAGCCTGGAATCTCGTTACGAATAGCACTAGCGCCTTATCCTCCCTGAGTTGCGGTGAAATAAGGACTGAATTGGTCTTCTAGCGGCCTAAACAGTCCCTATTTCACCGCAACTTAGGGTTGAGGTTCTACTGGTAGCGCAGGCACTCCACGGGGTCGAGTTTCGCGGCGCGGCGGGCGGGGTAGAAGCCAAAGATCACGCCGATGCCGACTGAGACGGCAAACGCGATCAGCACGGTTGTAATGGAGAAACTCGGCGTAATCGTCCCAGTCTGTCT
>CABSNX010000177.1 GCA_902479205.1 uncultured Collinsella sp.
ATGTGTATAAGAGACAGCGCCCATCAGGCGCTGCGCGCGAGCCTTAAGCTCGTTGGGCGTCGCCGTAGGGCATACAAAGTCGGCATGCGCGTGATTCGGCAGGCGCAGGGTGCCGAGCGCCTCGTCGTCGACGATCACCAGCATGGGGACGCCGCCGCGATCGTCAAGCCACTTGGCAATCTGATCGATGCGGTCGCTGCGGATGCCATCGGAATCGAGGATCAGCAGGTCAAAGTCGTGCGCCGCAGTCGGCGAATCGGGGGTGGCCAGGCTCACCTCGACACCCAAGGTGGTCGTCAAGCTGCGGGCAAACTCGTGGAAGCGCGTCGTGCGCGCCATGAACAGGGCACTCTTTTCGGACATATCGGCCTCCAAGGAAATGAGCTCAATCGTACTGGAACAAGCCAGCGCGATTAGGAGTTCGCCAGGTAGTGCTTGATCTCCCACTCGGTGATCGTGGACTCAAACTTATGCCACTCGTCGCGCTTCTTTTTGAGGAAGAAGCCGTGGATGTGCTCGCCGAGGGCATCCTTCATAAACTGCGAGTCCTCAAAGACGTCGAGTGCCTCTTTGAGCGAGCGCGGCAGCGGCGTGTAGCCGGCCTCGAGCATCTGGCGGTCGGTGAGCTTGAGTGTCTCGGCCGTTGCCTCGGGCGGGAGCTCCAGCTTGTGCTCGATACCGTCTAGACCAGCCGCCAGCGTGACGGCGTTGACCAGATACGGGTTGGCCATGGGGTCGGGGCTACGCAGCTCGATGCGCGTGGACAGCTGCTTGCCGGGTTTGTAGACCGGGATGCGGATCATGCTCGCGCGGTTGCGCAGGCCCCACGTGGCGTACTGCGGCACGGAGTCGCCGCCCGTGGTGATGCGCTTGTACGAGTTGACCGTGGGGTTGGTGATAGCGCTGATCTCGCGCGCGTGCGCCAGGATGCCGGCCATGTAGTGCTTGGCGATATCGGAGAGGTGGTACTTCTCGTCATCCTCGCCCCAAAAGACGTTGTTGCCGTCGTGGTCGAACAGCGACTGATGCAAAAACATGGCGCTGCCGTCCTCGCCCGCCAACGGCTTGGGCATAAAGGAGGCATGGCAACCGCTCTCGTAGGCCTGCTGCTTAATGATGAGTTTGGCTGTGGTGATGGCGTCGGACATGCTCAGGGCCTCGGCGTGGCGCAGGCTCATGCCGTGTTGCGAGCGGCCGGCGGCGTGGAAGGTGTACTCCACGGGCACGGACATCTTCTCGAGCGTGAGGACCGTGTTGCGACGCAGGTCGCGGGCGGCGTCGCTCACCGAAAGATCGAAGTAGCCCACGTTGTCGAGCGGCTCGGGGGTGTGCTCGTCGGGGAAGTAGTAGTACTCCAGCTCGGCGCCCACGTTGAGCAGATAGCCGGCCTTCTCGGCCTTGTAGAACATGCGGCGCAACGCATCGCGCGGGTCGCCGGCAAACGGCTTGCGATCGGGAGTGCACACGTCGCAGAACACGCGGGCAACGCCGTTATGGCTCGGGCGCCACGGCAGGATCTGGAAGGTCGAAGCATCGGGGAATGCGAGCATGTCGGCTTCCTCGGGCGTGGCAAAGCCCTCGATAGCGGAGCCGTCAAAGCCAATACCCTCCTCAAAAGCGACCTCGAGGTCCTCGGGGCTAATGGCAAAGTTCTTGAGGCGGCCGAGAATGTCGACAAACCACAGACGCACAAAGCGGATGTCACGCTGCTCTACGGAGCGGAGTACGTAATCGATGTTCTGCTGGTTCATGTCGCTCCCCTTTCTTTCGGGCGGGTTTCGACTGGTCTATATCGCAGATACTATCGCAGAAAAATGTTTCCGCAGGGTTAAAGCGTATCAAGCGCTCAAAAAACGTGCGAGGGCGGGCGGCTAGCGCGAACAAGCCAGCTCGAGCAGACGGTTAGCGCGAGGTCGATGCGCGATATTCGATGTGGCCGGGGATCTCGATGCGCTTGGGGGCGAGCTTTGCGGCCTCGCCCACCGTGGTGGTGACGACGTCAATGCGCTCGGACAGGCGCTCGACTACGCGCTCGGCAATGGTAAGGGTGTCTTGCGCGGCCGTGGTCACACCGCCAAAGAGCACATGGTTCCAGGGATAATCGTCAAACGTCGCGATCTTGAGCCCCGCCGGCAACGAGGGACCAAGCTGCGCCAGTGCCTCGGTCAGACGCAGGAAGACCAGGCCGTTGACGGCAATGAAGCCGAGCTTTTTGCCGGCATAGTCACGCATGGTCTCGTCCAAGCGACCAACGCCCGTGGCACCGCCATCGGCCAAGGTGACAACCTCGCCGGCAAGGCCGCGTCGCGACAGCTCGTCGGTAAAGGCCTCGGCGCGCTCGCGACGCACGGGGCTATCGTCGCTTGCCTCGGTGAGCAGGCACAGGCGCTCGCTGCCCGCAGCGGCCAAGGCGTCCACCAACCCGGCGACCAGCTCACGGTTGTTAGATGTCACCAGATCGACACCGCCGTCGGCAACATCGCGGTCGAGCAGCACAACGGGCAGACGTCCCGCTGCCGCGGCGATCGCCTCGTCATTACCTCCGCAGGTGTTGACAACCAGGCCGTCCACGCCGGCATCGATAAGTCTGGTGAGCGACTCCGCTTCCTTGGCGGGGTCGTTGCCACTAATGGCCGTCATGAGCGAGCAGCCGCGCGCGGCGGCGCTGGCGGAAAGCCCTTCGAGCATGGCGCTGGAGAACGGGTTGGCGATGTCGGCCAAGATCACGCCGATGAGGTTGGTGCGTGAGCTGCGCAGATTGCGCGCGGCGGCACGTGGGCGATAGCCGGTGCGCTCGATAACCGCCGCAATGCGAGCACGGGTTTCCTCGGTCATCTGCCCGGGGCGGTTGTTGAGATAGCGCGAGACCGTGGCCGGACTCACGCCCGCCTCGGCGGCAATGTCCTTAATCCTCATCTGCGCCATAGCGCACCCCGTTTCTCAATTGTCAGCAGCCTGAGCCATTTTAGGCATTTTTTAAAAATGCCGGTTGCAAAACGCTGTAGGTGAGTATACTACAACTCGAAACGAAACCGATTTCGTAAACCGATTTCGGCAAGCGTTGGTACGCAGGTGCAAAGACGCACCCTACCGTCTTGGCACCTGCGTACCAACGCCATATCAAAGGTGTACGCACGAGTAAAAGGAGCTGCGCGACCATGGGTAAAACGGTTCTTACCTTCGGCGAGATCATGATGAGGCTCTCGCCCAAAGACCATCTGCGCATTGAGCAGGCAACCGAATTTGACGTCCGCTATGGCGGCGCCGAGGCCAACACCGCTCTTTCCCTGGCCTACCAGGGCGACAAGGCCGCTTACGTCTCCGTTGTCCCGGCCAACCGTCTGGGCGAGTGCGCCCTACGTTCGCTGAAGGTCTACGACGTCGACACCACGCGCGTCGTGCGTCAGGGCGACCGCCTTGGCTCCTATGTGTTTGAGGTCGGTGCCTCGCAGCGCGGTAACGGCTGCGTCTACGACCGCAAGTACTCTGCCATCAACATGGCCAAGCGCGATGTCTTTGACTGGGACGAGATCCTCAAGGGCATCGATGTCTTCTATTTCTCCGGCGTGACACCCGCCGTATCTGATGAGATGGCCGCCGCCTGCAAGGAGGCGCTCACCGTCTGCCGCGCCAAGGGCATCACCACCGTGTGCGACGTGAACTATCGCGGCAAGATGTGGTCGCCCGAGAAGTCGCAGGCCACCATGAAGGAACTCCTGCCGCTCGTCGACATCTGCATCGCCAACGACGAGGATGCGCCTGCCGGCCTTGGCATGACCTGCGTCTCTGGTTCCCTTGCCCACGGCATCGAGGAGCGTGATACCTACGTCGAGATGGCCCGCCAGATCTGCGCCGAATACGGTTGCAAGAAGGTCGCCTCGGTCGTCCGCAACATCTCCTGCGTCGAGCGCTCCATCTGGATGGGCATGCTCTTTGACGCCGAGAGCGGCGAGCACTGGTTCTCCCCTGCTCACGACGTGCACGTGCTCCTGTCTCTTATACACATCTCCGAGCC
>CABSNX010000178.1 GCA_902479205.1 uncultured Collinsella sp.
CTACACAAGGCTATTCGTCGGCAGCGTCAGATGTGTATAAGAGACAGTTGCCAGGGGAAGACCGACGGGCGCCCAAGGCTTATCGAGCTTAACACGCACGCCAAGCAGCAAGGGATAACGACGTAGCAGCATCTGGGCCACACCCTCGGCTGCAGCCTCGATGAGCTTAAACGTATGCTCGCGCAGATAGCCATCGACATCGTGGCACACCGAGCCGTAATCAATAGAGGCATCCAGGTTATCGTGCTCCCCCGCCGCGCGCAGGTCGGCATAGAGCACCAAGGACACGACAAACTTCTGCCCCAGGGCGTTTTCCTCGGGATACACGCCGTGGTTGGCAAAGACCTCGAGACCATCGATAGTAATGCGGTCGGCATGGCGCAGGTCGTCATAGCTCACATGGGGCACCGCCGTTGCGGCGGAAATCTCGCCCCTGCCACGACGGGCAAGCTCGGCACCCTCGGTCTTGGTTGCATTCTCGGGCAGCTTTTTGTTAGTCATCGCGATCGTCTCCTTCGTTCAGAACCCCGACCGCGCATACCGACTACACGCGAATCGACAGGTTCTTTTTATCATCGCTCCAGTTGCAGGCATTGCGCGCAGGGCATGCAAAGCAGGCGCGCGACGCTTTGTCGGCTGCATAGAGCAGACGCTCAAGCGGCTGGCTGTTCACGCGCAGCTTTCGATGGCCCAGAATGGCCGTCTTAATGGCTGCGGCATCTGCCGGCTCAAACGCCACGTCTTCGGGCATGCCGCCGAGAATCGCATCGGCGACGCGTTCGCTTGCAACATCATGGGATATACCCGATTCATACTGTTCATCTTTGCCGATATCGTGAAGAAGTGCCGTGGCATAGATGACCTCGCGGTCAAATTTGAGCTCTTCCTCGAGATTCTTGATCCACATAATACGGGCGACATCCAGCAGATGGTCGATACCGTGGCGGCAAAAGATGCGCCCCGATTCCAACTGCGCAATGTTTCCCAGATGCTGCCGGAACAGTCCGTTGGCACAGATGTAATCAATGCGAGGCATGGCACCAAAGGGAGTCAGGTCCGAAGCCATAAAGCCGCGACGCGACGTTCCTTCATCGGTCTTCGATGCAAAGTCGTTGACGACTCTCATGGTTAGCGGCCCAGCATCCTAAAGAATCGCTCCTCGAGCGACGGATCGGTCTCAAAGACACCGCGACGAGCAAGCGTTACGGTCTTGGTACCGGGCTTTTGCACGCCGCGCATGGTCATGCACATATGCTCGGCTTCCATCAGCACGATTGCCCCTTGGGGGGCAAGATATTCCATGAGGGCATCGGCAACCTGTGTACACAGCTGCTCCTGCAGCTGCAGACGACGGGCATAGACCTCAACCGTGCGAGCAAGCTTAGACAGACCCGCCACGCGGCCGTTAGGGATATAGCCGATCGCAGCCTTGCCATAAAACGGCAGCAGATGGTGCTCGCACAGCGAGTAAAACGTGATGTCGCGCTCGATAACTAAATCGTTCGAAGCGACGGCAAAAGTTTTGGACAGGTGCTCCTCAGCGCTCTGGTCCATGCCGCCGGCAATCTCGCCATACATACGGGCGACGCGTGCCGGCGTCTCCAGCAGGCCCTCACGAGTTGGGTCCTCGCCTATGCCCTCAAGCAACAGCTTTATGGCGGCCTCAACTTTTTCCTGATCGACCATCTAGGCCTCACTCTTCCGATTTTGCGTTCGCGCTATGGTACCACGCCCTCCGGCATCGGCCACAAGCTACATAGTATGGGTCGAATAGACCGGATCGTCTCGCCAAAGCTCCACAGCATCGCAAAGCGCAACGTCCTCACGCTCAGCACGAGCGCGCATGGCGTTCATATCAATCACGCGCTGATTGCTCGAGCCCCTAAAGCGCAATGAGATATCGTACAGATCCTGAACGAACGGACCATCCACCAGCATATCGAGGCAGGCAAGGATGCGGTCCGTCACCTCGGTATGGTGACGACCGCCCGGCATAAGCTCCTCGAGCACGTCGCCGGTAAAGCACCAAATAGTCTTCCCCGACTCCACGGGATAAGTCGCACGAACACGCTCGACAAACTCAACGAGCCCTGCCTGGTTCTCGGGTTCCATGGGCTCCCCGCCCAGAATCGTCAGACCATCGATAAAGGGATGGTCGAGACTCTCGATAATCTTGTCCTCGACGGCACGGTCGAACGGTTCACCCGCGGCAAAGTCCCACGCGACGGAGTTAAAGCAATTCTTGCACCCACGACGGCACCCACTCACAAACAGAGAAGTACGAACACCTTCCCCATCAGCAATGTCGAAATACTTAATGTTCGCGTAGTTCATAGGTAACTCTCCTGGGAGGCCGGGACATATCGTCCCGTCCTCAAACATTCTCGGCCTTCGGCCTGCGAAACTGCGGGCGGGACGATATGTCCCGGCCTCATGCAAAAGGTAACTCAATGAACGAAGCGAACATCGAGTATAGGGTTCGAGGTCTAATAAAAACTTTGTTGCAGCTCAACCGCCATCGCAAGCAAAACGTTGTTGCAAGTCAACTCATTTCCGCTAAGAACTTCGAGGGGTGAGCAGGCCGCGTGCTGCATCTCAGCTACATCAACTTGGCTGAGCCGAGAGGGCCGCTTGGGCTTTTGCTCGATATGAGTTCCGCACGCAAAGAAGGCCACTTAATGTGGCCTTCGTCTTGCGCAGGACTGTCCGAAATAGCGAGCAAATGCCCAAGCGGCCCTCTCGGCTCAGCCCCGGAGCGGTATTAGAGATGCAGCACGCGGTCGCGGATCTCCTCGGTTCGACCCTGGTTCCAGAATTGAGTACCGATGTAGCCGCACGTACGACGGGCGACATTCATCTTCTCCTGATCGCGGTTGCCGCAATTGGGGCACTCCCACACCAGCTTGCCGTCATCCTCGACAATCTTGATCTCGCCATCGTAGCCGCACACCTGGCAGTAATCGCTCTTGGTGTTGAGCTCGGCGTACATGATGTTGTCGTAGATGTACTGCATCACGCGAATGACAGCCTTAAGGTTGTCCTGCATGTTAGGAACCTCGACGTAGGAGATGGCACCGCCCGGCGAAAGCTGCTGGAACATGCCCTCAAACTTGAGCTTATCGAAAGCATCAATCTCCTCGGACACATGGACGTGGTAGCTGTTGGTAATGTAGCCCTTGTCCGTCACACCCGGAATAATGCCAAAACGGCGCTGCAGGCACTTGGCGAACTTGTAGGTCGTCGACTCAAGCGGGGTGCCGTACAGTGAGAAGTCGATATCGCTTTCGGCCTTCCACTCGGCGCATTTGTCGTTCATGTGCTGCATGACGGCCATGGCAAACGGCGTGCCTTCCTTCTCGGTGTGGCTGTGGCCCGTCATGTACTTGACGCACTCATACAGACCGGCATACCCCAGGCTGATGGTGGAATAGCCGCCCACGAGCAGTTTGTCGATCGTCTCGCCCTTCTTAAGGCGCGCCAGGGCGCCGTACTGCCACAGAATCGGTGCGGCATCCGAAAGCGTGCCCATCAGGCGCTCATGACGGCACAGCAGGGCACGATGGCACAGCTCAAGGCGCTCGTCGAAGATCTTCCAGAACTTGTCCATGTCCTGATGCGAGCTCAGTGCGACATCGGGCAAGTTGATGGTCACAACACCCTGGTTAAAGCGGCCATAGTACTTAGGTTTGGTCGGGTCATAGTTCAGCGCGTTGGCAACATTGTTAAAGCCGTTGCCCGAACGGTCGGGCGTCAGGAAGCTGCGGCAACCCATGCAGGTGTAGCAATCGCCATTGCCGGCGGTCTCACCCTTAGACAGCTTGAGCTCACGCATCTTCTTCTCGGAGATGTAGTCGGGCACCATGCGCTTGGCGGTGCACTTGGCAGCCAGCTGGGTCAGGTAGAAGTACGGGGAATTCTCGTGAACGTTATCGTCCTCGAGCACCTGTCTCTTATACACATCTGACGCTGCCGACGAATAGCCTTGTGT
>CABSNX010000179.1 GCA_902479205.1 uncultured Collinsella sp.
AGATGTGTATAAGAGACAGGCTGGAATACGCCGACCTTGCCGCGCACGTCGCCCAGGCGGCCAAACGGCAGCATGGCCACGCATGTCGCAAGCAGATACACCGAGCTCACCAGCTGAATGCGATCGAGGCCCACGCCCAGCTCCTTTTGCATCACGGGCAGCGCCACGGTCACGACGGTCGAATCCAGACACGACATAAACGTCATGATGAGCACGGTAAACAGAATCGCCCATTTGTTCTTGCCATGGGTGTCGCCCTCAAGGGCAATGTGCTCGCGGCGCAGCTGCTCTGCGGTTTTCTCCATATCCATCCTTTCGAGTGGCGCAACGCAAAAACGGGACCCCAATCGCCTGCAAACAGTCGCGATTGGGGCCCCGCCTACGGAATCGGAACGAAAGGTCACCGAAGCTTTCGCCAGCATCGGCGCCTTGTGCGAACGCTAGCCTAGCACTGCTCGAGCGCCTGCTCAAGGTCGGCAATCAGATCGGCCGTGTCCTCGAGGCCGCACGACAGGCGTACCATGTCGGCGGAGATGCCACAGGCGATGAGCTCCTCATCGTTCATCTGGCGATGCGTGGCGTTAGCGGGATGCAGGCAGCAAGTGCGGGCGTCGGCCACGTGCGTGGCAATCTGGGCGAGCTTGAGGCTCTTCATAAAGGTCTCGGCCGCCGCGCGACCACCGTTAAAGCCAAAGCTCACAACGCCGCAGGTACCGTTGGGCATGTACTTCTGAGCCAGGTCATAGTACTTGTCGCCCTCCAGGCCCGGATAGCTCACGAAGCGCACCTTAGGATGGCTCTGCAGGAACTTGGCAACGGCCAGGCCGTTCTCGCAATGACGCGGCATGCGCACATGCAGGCTCTCGAGCGAGCTGTTCAAGAAGAACGCCGCCTGCGGGTTCTGCATGGGACCGAGGTCGCGCATGAGCTGCGCGGTAGCCTTGGTAATGAAGGCGCCCTCGCGACCGAACTTCTCGGCATACGTCACGCCGTGGTAGCTCTCGTCAGGCGTGGTGAGACCCGGGAACTTGTCCGCATGGGCCATCCAGTCAAACTGGCCGTGGTCGACGATCACGCCGCCCAGGTAGGCAGCATGTCCATCCATGTACTTGGTGGTGGAGTGCGTAACGATGTCGGCGCCCCACTCAAAGGGACGGCACATCACGGGCGTCGGGAAGGTGTTGTCGACCATCAGCGGCACGCCGTGGTCACGTGCGGCCTTGGCAAAGCGCTCAATATCGAGCACGGCAAGGGCGGGATTTGCGATCGTCTCGCCAAAGACGAGCTTTGTGTTGGGCTGAAAGGCAGCCTCCAGCTCCTCATCGGTGCAGTCGGGGGCGACGAACGTGCAGGTCACGCCCATGCGGCCCATGGTGTGGGCGAGCAGGTTATACGTACCGCCGTAAATGGCAGAGCTTGCGACCACGTGATCGCCGGCACCAGCAACGTTAAAGATCGCGAGGAAGTTCGCAGCCATGCCCGAACTCGTGAGCATCGCTGCGGTGCCGCCCTCCATCTCGCAGATCTTGGCGGCAACCAAATCGCACGTGGGGTTCTGTAGACGGCTGTAGAAGTAGCCCGACTCCTCCAAGTCAAACAGCTTGCCCATGTGCTCCGACGTGTCGTACTTCCACGTGGTGGACTGGTAGATGGGCACCTGGCGCGGCTCCGCATCTCCCGGGTGATAGCCGCCCTGAACACATGTGGTACCGATAGTCTGCTCGCTCATATCTAGCTCCCTTGCCTGGGTTTTAGTTTTATTCGGTTCACGATACCGCTACCCTGCACCCCTCTCAACCCATCCCCAAGGTAGGTTATGGGACAAATTGATTAGGGGTATTTATCTCAAGCCTTGGGCATTTGCTCGATAGATAAAAATGAGGCATACATGAAGCTCTCGATGATTACATGCCCCGTCACGGGTACCATAGGCGGGTACACCGTGACCAAGGAGACAACGATGAAGCAGATCGATACCACCCAGCTCGACACCGCCGCCTGCCAGGCTCAGGCTGCCGAATACCACGCCCGCGGCTTTAACTGCGCACAGGCCGTTGCCTGCACGCTCGCACCTGCCGTCGGGCTCGACCCCCAGACCGCCTTTACCCTCACCGAGGGCTTTGGCGCCGGCATGGGTGGCATGACCGAGACCTGCGGCGCCATCTCGGGCGCTGTTGCCATCATGGGCTTTGTAATGAGCGACGGCATGGAGAACCCCAAGACCAAAGGCCAGACCTACAAGCTGTCGTGCGAGATTGCCAAGCGATTTGGCGAGAAGAACACGACGACCGTCTGCGGCACGCTCAAGGGCATCGGATCGGATAAAGGTCCGCTCCGCAGCTGCCCCGGCTGCATCGACGATGCCGTCGAGATCGCCTGCGATGTGCTAAAGCAGCTCGCCGAGTAAACGGCAGCAACATAAAACGACGGCCGGCGCGTTTGGGATCCATCCAAAAGAACGCCGGCCGTCGCCGTTAGAACTCGGCAAATTTGGGAGCGCCGACCTCGATCTCTTCGCGCCCCGCCATAAGCTCGCGCATCTTGGCGCAAAATTGCTCCTGCTCCCCCGCTTTGAATACCAGGTGAAGTGTCACGGCATCCGCGTAATCGGTATCCGAAACCTTGGCACCCGAATCCTGCGCCAAGCGAAGCGCCTGCTCATACTGCGGATAGGCCACATGCACGTCAACAGGCACGACGCTCGTCATCTCGACGATCTGCCCGGCCTCCTGAGCAGCGGCCACCGCCGCCTGCGTCGCCGCGGTATAGGCGCGTACCAAGCCACCAGGCCCCAACAACGTGCCACCAAAATAGCGCGTCACTACGCAGCAAACATTTTTGAGTCCCGCACCGCGCAACACCTCGAGCGTCGGCATACCGCTCGTGCGGCTCGGCTCACCGTCATCGCTCTGGCGCTCGCGTCCATCGACCAAAATCCACGCGGGTACATTATGTCGAGCGTCGTAATGACGCTTGCGAACCATCTCGATAAAGGCATTCGCCTCATCCTCGGACTCAATATGGACCAGCTGGGCAATAAACCGGCTCTTGCGGTCCACAAACTCGCCCGAAACCTCAATATTCGATTGCAGAGTTAAATAGCTGTCCAACAAAGCCCCTCAACAAAACTAAGCGCGGCAACAAACAGCCTCAATAATACGGCAAAGACAGCACCGTTGACCTCGCCAACAAGAACGGAAACGCCAATGATACCGTCACCAACAGCGAGAACCCGTCAGCGCGAGCAAGGTGCCTTGAAAGACAAGGGCATTGACCTTATGGTCATGCCCGAAGGCTTGAAAGGCAGATTGCCGCGCTGACGGGTTCGCAGCGTCAACATAGTTGCCAAGTGGGCCTATAAGCCGGGTTCTGTCGTGAACGGTCATTTATCTTGTCTGCACGTTACCGTGCAGCTCCACGCACGCTACCCGAACGCGGACCGGGCCGGCCCATAGCGTTCCTATTCGCGCTTGCTCCGGATGGGGCTTGCCAAGCCGCCGTGTTGCCACGACGCTGGTGGTCTCTTACACCACCGTTTCAGCTTTTCCCTTTACGCCTTGCGGCGCAGGTGGGAGTCTTCTTTTCTGCGGCGCTTTCCGTCGGATCACTCCGCCCGGCCGTTAGCCGGCATCCCGCCCTCTGGAGCCCGGACTTTCCTCACGCGTGCTGCAAGCAGCACATCGCGCGACCGTCTGGCCCACTCAGCAGTGCAAGAGTGTAGCACACCGTTGCCGCAAGCAATGGCACAACACAAGCGTTCGACACGATAAACCAAGAACCACGCTATACAGTACAATAGGGTCGTCGATGGGCAACGTCGTCAGTCGAGACGCGACCGCGCTCCGCACCCCTCCGTCTACTCGGTGCGTTCCCGTCTCCTCCCCGAGGCGGGATGTCGGCATTTTTCATGCACCGACAATCCAATAGTCTGTGGACAGCCCGGGCAGCATTGCGCCCGGGCAGCATCGCGCA
>CABSNX010000180.1 GCA_902479205.1 uncultured Collinsella sp.
GAGACAGTGATCGAGTCGTGGCTGCGCATCTGCAGCACGCGGCCCTGGTGGAAGGTGAGGGCGCAAAATGAGCACTCACCAAAACAGCCACGGTTGGAGCTAATGGAAAACTTGATCTCCGCAAAGGCCGGCACGCCGCCCGCCGCGTCGTAATCGGGATGCCAATCGCGTGCGTAGGGGAGCTCGGCCACCTCGTCCATCTCATCGGTGGTGAGCGTCGCCGACGGCGGGTTCTGCACCACATAGACGCTGTTGGGGTAGGGCTCTACCAAGCGGTGTCCGGTGATGGGGTCCATATTCTGCTGTTGCACATTGAAGCTGCGTGCGTAGTTGAGCTTGTCGGCGGTAAGGTCGTCCCAGCTGGGCAGCAGGTCGTAGTCGTAGACCTCGTCGAGCGAACCCGTGCGGTAGACGGTGCCGTTGATATAGGTGATCTGATCGACGGGCAGTCCCGCGTCGAGCGCGTCGGCGATCTCGACGATCGCGTGCTCGCCCATGCCGTAGATGAGGATGTCGGCGCCCGAGTCGAGCAGTACCGAGCGCTTGAGCTTGTCCTGCCAGTAGTCGTAGTGGGCCAGACGGCGTAGGCTCGCCTCGATGCCGCCGATGATGATGGGGGCATCCTTGAACGTCTGGCGGATGAGGTTGCCGTAGACTGTGACGGCACGATTGGGGCGGTGACCTTCCTCGCCGCCGGGCGTGTAGGCATCGGTGTGGCGGCGGTGCTTGGTCACCGAATAGTGGTTGACCATGGAGTCCATGTTGCCGGCGCTGACGAGAAAGCCCAGGCGTGGCTCGCCGAGCACGGTGATGCTGGCGGGGTCGGTCCAGTCGGGCTGGCAGATGATGCCCACCTTGTAGCCGTGCGCGTCGAGGACGCGGCTGACGATAGCCATGCCAAAGCTGGGATGGTCCACGTAGGCGTCGCCGCAGATGTAGACAAAGTCGCACTGGTCCCAGCCGCGCGCATCCATGTCGGCGCGGCTGACGGGGAGGAACTTATCGCGGCCCGGGCGCCAGGGGCGCGTGGCCGCTGCTGGGGTATGCGTGGTGTGCCCACCCTGCGCCTTACCGCCGCGCTTTTGCTGCTGGCCCTGTTTGCCCTGCTGACTGCGCTGGTTGTTCTGAGCGTGCTGAGGCTTTTTTGCCACGATCCCTCCCGGTGTTTGTATGCTGCACGTAATTGTAACCAGTCTTTTTGGGACGGGGCTAAAAAGACTGGTGGAGTACACGAGCTGGCGGATCGGCGTGTCGATGCGGGTGTCGTTTGTTTCCAGACTGTGTATCTGCGCGTTGGAGAACCCGTCTCGCGCGCACGCCATGTTGTCAATGGGTTACAGTATGAACGGCGGTTATGTTTCCGCCAACGCACGAGAGGGTCGTCAACAAGGAGGATGCACGACGATGCAGCGTGCCAAACAGATATCAGAGTCTATTGAGCTGGGCATCATCTTGGCGCTCGCCGGTGGCTTTATGGACGTCTATTCGTACATTGGGCGCGATCATGTTTTCGCCAACGCGCAGACAGGCAACATCCTGCTCGTGGGCGTGAGCATCTCGGAGGGCAACTGGGCACTTGCGGAGCGCTACTTCTTCCCTGTGGTGTCGTTTGCCGTGGGTATTATGCTTGCCGATCTGGTACACGAGCGGTTTGGCAGCGTGATCCACTGGCGTCAGGTGACGGTGTTCTTTGAAGCCGTCATCTTACTGGGCGTGAGCTTTATCCCGGGCGGCAATTTCAACCTGCTCGCCAACTGCCTCACCTCGTTTGCCTGCGGCATGCAGGTCGAGAGCTTCCGCAAGATCCACGGTCACGGCATCGCTACGACCATGTGCATCGGCAACTTGCGCAACGCGCTGCAAAACGTGGACGATTACATCATCACCCACAGGCGCGGCTTTTTGGAAAACGGCCTGCTGTACTTTGGCGTGATCTTTACCTTTGTGTTTGGCGCCGTGTTGGGCAACTGGTGTATTGAGCGCATGGGCCTGCACGCCATCGTCGTGGCGAGCTTGCTGCTGTTTGTCGCGTTTGCCATCATGTTCATCGACCGCGAGCGCGACTTGCGCTTACGCTGGAAGGTTGCGGCCGAGGCTTGGAAAGAGGGCTGCCGAAAGTAACCGAATGCGGCAAAGGGGTTGTCCCTTTGCCGCAATATTTTTCATCATGTGTTGAAACGCTTTAACAATTTTGACGTTCTCACGCGTTTTTTGTTTCAAAAGCGTTAGGATGGGACTCATAGCGTGGGGCGTAATGGATGCCCCGCACACGATGGGAGGCTATCAATGGCTAATCGTTTCGTTCTCAACACCATCTCTTATCATGGTTCCGGCGCCATCAAGGAGATCCCCGGCGAGCTCCAGCGTCGCGGCTACAAGAAGATCTTCGTCTGCTCCGACCCCGATCTGGTCAAGTTTGGCGTTACCGCTAAGGTGACCGACGAGCTCGACGCCGCCGGCATCGCATGGAGCCTCTACTCCGAGATCAAGCCCAACCCCACCATCCAGAACGTCAAGGACGGCGTCGAGGCCTTCAAGGCCGCCGAGGCTGACGCTATCGTGACCATCGGTGGCGGCTCCTCCATGGACACCGCCAAGGCCATCGGCATTATTATCAACAACCCCGAGTTCGCCGATGTCCGTAGCCTCGAGGGCGTTGCTCCCACCAAGAACCACGCCGTGTTCACCATCGCCGTGCCGACGACCGCCGGTACCGCTGCCGAGGTGACCATCAACTACGTCATCACCGACCCCGAGAAGGTCCGCAAGTTCGTGTGCGTCGACACCAACGACGCCCCCGAGGTCGCCGTCGTCGACCCCGACATGATGGCTTCCATGCCCGCCGGCCTGACCGCTTCCACTGGCATGGACGCACTGACCCACGCCATCGAGGGCTACACCACCAAGGGCGCCTGGGAGCTTTCCGACATGTTCCACTTTGAGGCCATTAAGCTGATCAGCGAGAACCTGCGCGACTCCGTCGCCGAGGCCAAGTCCGGCCAGCCCGGCTCCGGCCGCGAGGGCATGGCCCTTGGTCAGTATGTGGCCGGCATGGGCTTCTCCAATGTTGGCCTGGGCATCGACCACGCCATGGCTCACACCCTGTCCGCTCACTACGACACCCCGCACGGCGTCGCTTGCGCCATGCTGCTGCCGATCGCCATGGAGTTCAACAAGCCGGTTTGCGCTGAGCGCCTGGCCAAGGTTGCCGTCGCCATGGGCGTTGACACCACGGGCATGAGCACCGCCGAGGCTGCCGATGCTGCTATCGCCGCCGTCAAGCAGCTCTCTGCCGACGTGAATATCCCGCACGTCTGCGAGGCCATGAAGGCTGACGAGATCGAGGTTCTGGCCAAGGACGCCATGGCCGACGCCTGCTTCCCGGGTAACCCGCGCGAGGCAACGCTCGACGACGTCATCGAGCTCTTCAAGAAGATCTGCCCGGCTGCCTAGCCCAGTTTGGCGGTCCTTCGCCCGTAGGCGTATGGTCTTTTGACTTGCCGCTGGCCCCGCCGTGCTACGCACGGCGGGGCTTTTTGTGCTGCGTCAATGTCCTGAGACGGGCAAAACCAAGGCGTACTGCCCGCTACGGATAGGTGGTGCACTTTCCAGCGTGCATTTTTGGGAATATTCAGCAAGCTCTTAAAAATGCATAACGTTGTGAATGGGCCGAGTGGCCCGCAGGCGCCCATCGACAGCCATTGTGGGTGGGCTATCGATGAGTGGAGGGGGTTGTTACTGAGTTTCTGCTTTGCGACAACCTGCAACACTGCTGTAACCGCGTCATTTTGTCGTTCGTGATGGGGCCGTTGGGGCCCAAGGTGCTGAATACTCCGTTTTTTTGCACGGTCCAAGGTCTGTCTCTTATACACATCTCCGAGCCCACGAGACCGATCAGTATCT
>CABSNX010000181.1 GCA_902479205.1 uncultured Collinsella sp.
TCCGCGTCGCCAGATGATGCACTTTGTCGATAAGAACAACCCCGAGAACATCATCGATGCCGCGGTAAAGCGCCAGAAGGATCGTGCGAGCGGCCAGACGTCGTTCTTCGACATGTTTGGCGACGTTGAGGGCTCGGGCTTTGAGGTGAGCGTGCCCGATCCGGACGGCCAGGAGTGGGACCGCCACCTTAAGCTGAGCCAGGAGAAGGAGGTTCTGGGCATCTATGTCTCGGACCACCCGCTGCGCCCGTTTGAGTATGCGCTAGCCAAGGCGCGCGACTTCTCGTTCTCGCAGATCGATACCGGCTACGAGGTGCAAAACCCCACGGGCGGTACCATCAACCAGGAGATTCCCGAGGGCAAGGCGCTGTGGTGGGCCGGCATGGTCTCGAGCGTGTCCAAGCGCGTGACCAAAAACGGCGACCCCATGGGCATCGTTCAGCTCGAGGACATGGAAGGCGAGGCCACCGTCGTGGTGTTCCCCAAGACCTACAAGGAGGCCGAGGGGTACCTGTACGGCGAGGTCGATCCCGAGACCGGCGCACAGCTGTCCGATGCGTTTGTTCGTATTAAGGGCAAACTCGAGCGCTCGGACCGCGGCGACCAGATCATCGCGCAGGAGATTGTGCCGCTTGAGCTCAACGAGGAGAACAACAAGCCCAAGGTGTTTGAGGTCATGGTGCCCAACAGCCGCTTTAGCCAGGGCAATATGGCGCGCCTGGCCACGGTGCTCACCACTAACCCGGGCGGCGACCGCGTGGAGATCTTTATCGAGCAGGTGGACGGGCGCGTGCTGCGCGCCGAGGTGCCCGCCAAGGTCAACGCGCGCTCGATTCCGCTGCTGGCCGAGGCCAAGGCCATTGTGGGTAACCAGGGCCGCGTGACGGTTATCTAAAATGATTTTGCCGGGGTAGCTAATTTGGGACGGGGCTATTTTAGCTACCCTTTGGCTGACGGCGAATGAGCCGGGGTCGGAATACATCTCAACCGACATATGGGGGTAGCTAAAATAGCCCCGTCCCAAATTAGCTACCCTGTGTGGATTGGAGGAAGTGATGGCACAGGGGACGTTTGTGCAGGCGCTCCGGAAAGAGGCGGCGCTGAGCGGCACCTTTATGAAGGGGCGTTCTCTCATGCTCAACGGCGCCGTGCTGTCGATCGAGGACAGCGGCTCGCGCTTCTCCAAAAACGTGACGGTTGAGGGTGCAGTGCGCGGCTCGCGCGGCGACCTGTACAAGACGCACGTGGCGCTCGACATGGACGAGCACGAGGTGATCGACTACGACTGCGATTGCCCCGCTGCCTATCGCTACCCCGGCATGTGCAAGCACGCCATCGCCACGGCGCTTGCGTATCTGGACGCAAGCGGCATTGAGCCCGTCGAGGGCCTGCGCACGCCGGTCCGCACGTTTACGGCGGCGCCCAAGCAAGCCACGCGTCCCGCGTCCGCCGCACCGGCGGTCAACCCTAACTTTCCCTTCCCGGCGCCCGTCCCCACGAGCCCGAGCCTCATGAAGGCGCTCTCCGATCTTTCGGACGCTCGCATGGATGAGTTGGCGGGCATGCGCCGCAAGCTCGCCGGCACTGTCGACCCCGATGCCCCCAAGGCGGTGTTGGAGCCCTCGCTGGCGCCGTACTACAATCCGCTGTTTGCCGACCGGTTTAGCTGGGCGCTCGAGCTTCGCATCCGCTGCGGCTCGGTGTCCTACGTGGTCAAGGACATCGACGGCATGACCGATGCCTATGTGCGCGGCGGTACGTTCTCCTATGGTAAGAAGCTTACGTTTGTCCATGTGCCCGAGGCTTTCGATGACGTGTCGACAAAGCTGCTCGACTTTGTCGCAATGACGGTCGCCTACCTGAGCGACATCACGAGTTCGCGTTCGGCATCGTACGACTTTGCCCGCAGCGGTTTTGTCGCCGAGCGTCAGTTGCCGGTATCCGAGTATTCCATCGTGTCCGTGCTGGACCTGCTGCGCGGCAGGACCATGTCCTTTGAGCCTGCTTGGTCGCGGGGGACGACGACGCATCGTTCCTACGAGGTGGCAGTCGAGTCGTCGCCGCAGGGGGAGGGCGAAGTCCCGGCTAAGCGCCCGCCGCTCCTTGCCGCCAAGATTGCACCGGCGGCGGGAGGCAGCTATGACTTGCGCCTTCCGGCCGATACGTATTGCTTTGTCGCGGGCGACGCGGCCTATCTGGTCGATACGCGCCGCGTGCGCCGTACCGACACGGCGTTTGCCCAGCATGCGGCATCGTTCCTATCGCACTTGTTGCCCTGCCGCACGCCGCTCCATATCGCCGCCGACCAGGTGGGTGAGTTCTGCCGCATGGCGTTGCCGATCTTGCGCGACTACACCGACCTGACCGCTCCCGCCGTACTTGACGCCGTGGCGCCCGAGCCGAGTTTTGCCATGGCGATTGGCGTCGCCGATGGTCTTGTGACCTGCAAGATTACGGTGATCTACGGCGATTGGTCGGCAGATCTCTTTAGTCTTGGTGCTCCGGGCAGTCCCTTCGAAGAACAGCGCTCCGGCGTTCCGCCCCGCGATACGGTGGCGGAGTTTCGCGTTATGGACACGGCGGCCCTGTACTTCGATTTCTACGAGGGCGGCCTGGCATTTGAGGAGCGCGATGACGCCCGCCTGTTCCACTTGCTGACCGAGGGCTTGTCTGCCCTGTCCGAGCTGGGCGAGGTCATGCTCAGCGACCGCCTGCGCCAGATTTCGGTCCGCCCTGCGCCCAAGCTCTCGGTGCGCGCCACCGTCAAGAGCAACTTGCTCGACGTCGAGCTGGGTGCGAGCGGGCTTTCGGCGGTCGACCTTGCCATCTATCTCGATTCGTATAAGCGCCACCAGACGTTCGCGCGCCTTACGTCCGGGGATATCGTGCGCCTGGACGAGGGAGCGCGTGCCGCGTTTGGTCTTGCCGAGGACCTGGGCGTCGATGCCGTCGACCTGCTCGACGGCGTGTCGCTTCCCGCGTCGAGCACCCTGTTTGTCGACAGCATGATCGCGCGCACGCCGGCGCTCGAGGCCGATCGCGACGCGGCGTTCCGCCGCACCGTCGAGCGCCTGGACACGCTCGGCAAGATGGACTTTACGGTACCCGTCTCGCTCAAGGCCACGCTGCGTGGCTACCAGATTGACGGCTACCAGTGGCTCGGCTCGCTTGAGCACCTGGGCCTTGGCGGCATCTTGGCCGACGATATGGGCCTGGGCAAAACGCTGCAGATGATCGCGCACATTCTGGCGCGCGTGGAAGCGGGGGATACCAAGCCCACGCTCGTGGTGTGCCCCGCGTCGCTTGTGTACAACTGGACCGCCGAGCTGGAGCGCTTTGCCCCCTCGCTTGATGTGTGCGCCATCGTGGGCGCCAAAGCCCAGCGTCGCGTGCAAATTGCCGGCGCAGCCGAGCACAACGTGGTCGTGACGTCGTATGACCTCATGCGCCGCGACATCGACGAATACGCCGAGCAGGACTTTGCCCGCGTGGTACTCGACGAGGCCCAGTACATTAAAAACCCGCTCACCCAGGTGGCCCGCGCCGCCAAGCGCCTGCCGGCCGGCGTGCGCTTTGCCCTGACGGGCACGCCCATCGAAAACCGCCTGTCCGAGCTCTGGAGCATCTTCGACTTTTTGATGCCGGGCCTTCTGGGTACGCGTGACTCATTTGCCAAGCGCTTTGAGAGTCCCGTCGAGCATGCCGAGGGCGATAGCGCCGCTCGTCTGCAGGCGCTCGTGTCGCCGTTTGTGCTGCGTCGCGTCAAGGAAGAGGTGGTGGCCGATCTGCCCGAGAAGATCGAGGATACGGTGATGGCGCAGCTTACCGGCGAGCAGCGCAAGCTCTACCTGGCCAACCAGGACCTGTCTCTTATACACATCTCCGAGCCCACGAGACCGATCA
>CABSNX010000182.1 GCA_902479205.1 uncultured Collinsella sp.
TCTCGTGGGCTCGGAGATGTGTATAAGAGACAGATGTATGTGTCTCGTGTCTAGCCGCGTCGAGGCCCCTGCCCGTCCACGGTGACCCAAAGCCTTTTAGCTTCGGACAAATCCCATCTTGCCACTGAGGGCGTCCTCTTTCAAGGGCGCCCTCCGTAAACGTGTTTGAATTGTAGACTAATGGCCACGTGCACTTGCTAACGCTCGCGAGCAACGATGAGCTGGTCCATCTCTTCGACATGCACGCCAACGGAGCCCTTGATGCTCGAGAACTCAACGGAGTTGCACACCAAGATGGGAACCGTCACATCGTAGCCCTCGGCAGCAATTGCCTCGCGATCGAACTCGATGAGTACATCGCCCTTATGGACAACATCGCCCACCTGCGCATGCACAGTAAAATGCTTGCCCTTGAGCTGAACGGTGTCCAAACCAACGTGGATGAGCACGTCCAGGCCATCGACCGTGTTGAGCGCAACGGCGTGTCCCGTGGGAAAAATGGCCTCGACCTTGGCGTCTGCCGGCGCAATCACGCGCGTGCCGGTAGGCTGAATCGCCACGCCCTGACCCAAAAGGCCGGTGGCAAACGTCTGGTCATTGACCTCGGAAAGCGGAATGACATCGCCTGAGATGGGAGCATCCAGCGTAAGGACTCGACCACGCATACCAAAAGACCTTAGGACCTTAGTGAACATGCTCCCCCTCGGACATACCAATCAATCAAAATAACCTTGTCAGTTTACCACTTGGCACCCGTTTTTGGCCATTAGGGAAGTTCGCGCTTGACAACTTCGACGATATCGTCAACAACGCGCTGGGTCAGCTCGTGCGTCTCCGCCTCGGCCATAACGCGAACCAGCGGCTCGGTACCGCTCGGGCGCACCAAGATGCGGCCGCGACCGTTGAGCTCCTTCTCGGCGGCAGCGACGGCGTCCCAAATGGGCTGGCAATCGTCCAGACCGGCCTTGTTGTCGGAATGCACGTTGACGAGCACCTGCGGATACTTCTTCATGATGCCGGCAAGGTCAGTAAGGGTGCGGCCGGTGCGCTTGAGCACGGCCAGCAGTTGCAGAGCCGTCACCAGACCGTCGCCGGTAGTGTTGTGCTCCAGGAAGATGATGTGGCCGGACTGCTCGCCGCCGATGACGGCGCCGTCCTCGAGCATACGCTCAA
Source organism: uncultured Collinsella sp. (assembly GCA_902479205.1). Lineage (GTDB taxonomy): Bacteria > Actinomycetota > Coriobacteriia > Coriobacteriales > Coriobacteriaceae > Collinsella. The sequence continues at coordinate 1,174 of CABSNX010000182.1, forward strand.
GAACATAGCGGTCGCCCACGGCGGTCTGCACCATCTCAAAGCCCTGCTCCTTCATGGCGATGGAGAAGCCCAGATTGCACATAACGGTCGAGACGATCTCGGAGTTGGCGAGCTTGCCGCGAGCGGCCAGGTCGGAGCCGCAGATGGCCAGGATGTAGTCGCCGTCGATCTCGTTACCCTCGCTGTCCACGAACAGCACGCGATCGGCGTCGCCGTCGTGGGCCAGACCGATGTCGGCGTGGGTGCGCAGCACGAGCTCGCGCAGGGGCTCAAGGTGAGTGGAGCCGCACTCGACGTTAATGTCGGTGCCGCAGTAATCGGTGTTGATGGCATGGACCGTGGCGCCCAGGCGCTGCAGCGCGGCGGGCGTGGTCTGGCAGGAAGCACCGTGGCCGCAGTCGACGGCAACGACCAGGCCGTCGAGTTTAAGGCCGTCGAGGGTGCTGATAGCGTGGTCGACATATGCCTTGCGAGCGTCCTTCATCTTGATGATGTGACCCACGCCGGCACCGGTCGGCAGCGTATCGGCAGCCATGGCCTCCTCGGACATGACCCAGGCGCTGATCTCTTCCTCGACAGCATCGGGAAGCTTCATGCCCTTGCGGCTAAAGAACTTGATGCCGTTGAACTCCGGCGGATTGTGCGAAGCGGAGATGACGATGCCGCCGTCGAGCTCGTTTTGGACGGTAAGCAGCGCCACGGCCGGCGTAGGGATAACGCCGCAGCAGTGCGGGCGGCCGCCCTCGGCCATAATGCCGGCGGTCAGAGCGCTCTCGAGCATGGTGCCCGAAAGACGCGTGTCGCGGCCGATGCAAATATCCGGACCAAGGAACTTGGTCGCCGCACGGCCAAGGCGAAACGCGAGGTCGCACGAGAGGTCGGCGTTGGCGACGCCACGGACGCCGTCGGTACCGAAGATGTTCTGGGGCATAGGATCGCTCCTTCCCAAGTGGGCAAAACGCAGTCGCCCACCCTAGTCGAAAAAGAAAAGCGGGACCCGCCGAGCAATCGGCAGGCCCCGCTTGTACATTGTATCTCGTAAGGAGATAAAACCTTAGCGCTTGGAGAACTGGGGAGCGCGGCGAGCCTTCTTGAGGCCGTACTTCTTGCGCTCGACCACGCGAGCATCGCGCGTAAGGAAACCGGCCTTCTTGAGGTCAGCACGGTAGTCGCCAGCGTTCAGAAGAGCGCGAGCGATACCCAGGCGCAGAGCGCCGGACTGACCGGAGATGCCGCCGCCATCGCACAGAGCGATAACGTCGAACTGACCGGCGGTGTCGGTCACCTTGAAGGGAGCAAGGGCGTTCTCAACGAGCTGATGACGGCCGAAATACTGCTCGGCGTCACGCTTGTTGATGGTCACCTTGCCGGTGCCGGGGACGAGACGGACGCGGGCGACGGCGTTCTTACGACGGCCGGTACCCTGGTAGACAACGGTGTTCTCAGCCATCTTTAAGCCTCCAGCTCAATCTTCGTGGGGTTCTGGGCAGCGTGCGGATGCTCGGCACCAGCGTAGACCTTAAGCTTGGTCATCTGGGCACGGCCGAGGGTGGTCTTGGGCAGCATACCGCGAACGGCGCGCTCGATGACCTTCTCCGGGTGCTTCTCCATAGCCTGGCGGAAGCTCTCAGCCTTGAGGCCGCCGTTGTAGCCGCTGTGGCGATAATAGGTCTTCGTGTCGGCCTTGTTACCGGTAAGCTGGACCTTATCGGCGTTGATGACGACAACGAAGTCACCGCAGTCGCTGTTGGGCGTGAACTGGGGCTTGTTCTTACCGCGCAGGATCATTGCGATCTGGGTGGCAAGACGGCCCAGGACAGCACCATCGGCGTCGACGAGAACCCAGTTGCGCTGGACCTCGCCCTGCTTGGCGTAGTGAGTCGATTTCGAAATCACTTAGACTCCTCCATGTACAGTACGTGTTGTTACAGAGATTCACGGGGCTCTGCAAGTAACCCGTCCATATTACCCCGCTCGTCGCCCGAGTCAACAGGTATTTTGGCTCTGACCAGACTTTCTGCACATGTCGTCCATGGGTCATGACGTCGCGACGCTAGCGCTCGACAAATGCCTCGATATCACTCAGTAGGCGCTTTGCCTCCTGGCGGCCCTGAATATACAGGTCGAGGAGCTTTGCCGGATCGTGCTCAACGTGGCCGACCTCGACCGGCTTTTGCGGAGCAACGACCAGCGCACGGCCCTCGCGCTCATACTTCCACAGATGCATGCGTTGGATGTTATAGCGGTCGTGGCGCGTCTCGATAGCCTCGAGCAGGTAGGGGTAGTCGGCATAGCGGGCGCGCGCGGCGGGCATAAACTCGTAAGGCTTTTTCTCGTATGAGCGGTCCTGCGTAACGATAACGACCGCACGGTCGAAGCCCGCCTCCTCGAGCACATGCTCGATAGGGACCGAATCGGCTACGCCGCCGTCGACGTATTTGTGCCCGTCAATCTCGACCGGCGGCGTCACCAGCGGCAGCGACGTCGAGGCGCGCACGGCATCGAGGTCGAGCACGGCGCTTTTGACCGGCAGGTACGCGGCGGTTCCAAAGAGCATGTCCGTCGCGACGGCGTACATCTCGATGGGGCTCGCATCAAACGTCACGTTGTCAAAGGGATCCAGGCGGTCCTGGACATCGTTGAAGATAAAGTCGTAGCCCACAATAGAACCCGTGGACGCAAACGATGCGGCGCCCATGAAGCGGCTATCGTTGCAGAAAGCCAGGT
>CABSNX010000183.1 GCA_902479205.1 uncultured Collinsella sp.
AGATACTGATCGGTCTCGTGGGCTCGGAGATGTGTATAAGAGACAGCACATGGACAGGCTCGCATGGCAGGAGCGCCCGAGCACGTCTCGTAGACCCCACTCCTCATACAGCCGTGGCATAAAGGCAACCGGTGCGCCTTTACAATAGATGTCAACAGAGCATCTGACGTAAAGGAGCCCCATGGACGCCGCGACCCGCGACCGCAACATAGCAACTTGGTTGGGCGATGCGCCGCAGCCGGTACGTGACACTACGAACCAGCTGCTCGAGCGCATCGCCCTTTTGCGTGCCGAGCAAACCATCTACCCGGCACAAGACGACATCCTCAATGCCCTCGCCTACACGCCGGCCGACCAGGTCAAGGTTGTCATCTTGGGTCAAGACCCCTATCACGGACCCAACCAGGCCATGGGACTGTCGTTCTCGGTCCCAGCGACGCAAACCAAGTTGCCACCGAGCCTGCGCAACATCTATAAGGAGCTCAAAGCCGATCTGGGCTGCCCCATCCCCGCCACGGGAGACCTAACCCCATGGGCACTGCAGGGCGTCCTGCTCCTCAACACTACACTCACCGTGCGCGAGCATGCCGCGAACTCGCACGCCAAGCTGGGCTGGAGCGCGCTCACCGACTACGTTATCGAACGCTGCTGCCAGCTGCCCCAACCGGTCGTCTTTTTGGCATGGGGCCGCTTTGCCCAGCAGATGGTCGAAGGCAAGCTCGCCGCGACCGGCGCGGACAAGGCAACCGGCAAGTTCTGCCTGGCCTCCACGCACCCCTCGCCGCTTTCGGCCAACCGTGCCACGGCAGAACTCCCCGCTTTTATGGGGTCGCGCCCCTTCTCGGCAGCCAATCGGCTACTCGAGCAGCACGGCTCGACCCCCGTCAACTGGACTTGCCTCGGCTAAAAATCGATACATCAAAAACGCGCCCGACGGCTTTCCATCGGACGCGTTTCCTATTCGGGCCAAATAAATTGTGTACGGCCGGACTCGCCGCCATCGATCAACAAACTCTGTCCGGTCATAAACCGGTTGGTCACGCCCACAAAGTAGATCCACTCGGCGATCTCTTGGGCGGTGGCCCAGCGCTTAAGCGGCGTGAGCTCCATAATCTGGTTCCACAGGTGCTCGTCTTCCATCACGCAACGGTTGAGCGGCGTGATAACGCCGCCCGGGTCCACACTGTTGGCGATGGCCTGCGGTGCCAGGCGGTTTGCAAGGTTCTTGGTGTAGGCGATAACGCCGCCCTTGCTGGCAGCATAGGCGGGAAACTCCGATCCCGTATGCCCGCTCGCCGACCCCACATTGACCACGGATTGGATAGCAGGCGCCGGCCTGGCGGCAAGCCCCTCCCCCACAAAGGCGTAGCGCTCGGTCACGTTGATGGTGCCGCACAGGTTGGCGGCGATGTCGTCGGCCGAATCCTGCGTACCGGCAACGTTCACGATTACCTGGGGTTCAAGATCGCCTGGAAACGAGTCCGGCTCGCGTACATCAACGATCAGATGGCGGTAGCGCTCGTGTTCGATCGCCGCCGGCAGCAGATCAAAGCCCATGACCTCGTGGCCCTCGTCCAAAAAGCGCTGCACGCACGCGGCTCCGATACCGCCCGAAGCGCCCGTGATCAAAACCCGCATACTTGCTCCTTAGGCGGTTGCGTGGCGCTCGAGGTACTCGGAACCCACATTCTCGCGCTCCCAGCCGCGCACGACCTTGTAGCCCACGGGGCTCAGGAAGACCTCGCACAGCAGCTCGGCAACAGCGCCGGTCAGCGAGCACATAAGGACCTGCACCCAGGTCCAACCAAAGAACGTGTGGCTCACCACAATGGCAAAGACCAGGTTGTCGATAAACTGGCCAACACCCGTGGACACATAGGAGCGGAAGGCGAAGCTCGCAAAATTATTCTTTTTGAGCATGCGGCCGAGCGACTGGTTGAGCGTGGAGTTAACCACGGCAGAGACGAGCATTGCCAGCGAAGAGCCCAGCACCACGTACCAGGTGCCACCGATGGTAGCGTTAAGGGCAGTGTTAACCTCGATCATGCCCGTGTCGTAGTAGGCGCCCCACATACCGGGCGTGAGCGAGCATGCCCAAAAGCACAGGCTCACGGCCAGGTTGACCAGCAGCGCGAGGATAGAGATTTTGATGGATGCCTTGGCGCCAAAGCGCTTGCAGATCATGTCCTGGCACAAAAACGAAACCCAGCTCACCACAAAGCCGCAATCGAGTGCCAGATACGGCAGGCTGATGAGCTCTTTGTTGGCCAGCAGGTTCATCATGATGACACTCACGAAAAACAGCGAAACCGTTGCCGCGGGAATGCTCCGCAACAGGACCTTGTAGTCCTCCATGACCTTCTTGATCATTATGTACTCCTTTGGTTTTAGGTTTAACGAGCAGGATATCGGACCCGAACTGCTCGGACGCCCCGGTCTTGAGACGACGGTGGGTATGATAGCCGCTCACACGGCATCAGGCAAGTAAATGGCGCGGCAGCCCCGCAGGGTCACCGCGCCGATGCGTTAAAAGGCCACGTTGCCAAACTCCGACAGGATAAGGTCGGGGTTGTGGTCGGTTGCCCAATCCACGTTCCACGGACTCGTGAACAGCAGCAGCTTGCCGCCGCGCATGTCCTCGACGCGCAGGGTGTCGCGCGTGAGCGAAAGGCCCGGGATATCGATGGTGTCGGGGTCGTTCTGGATCCAGCGGATGTCCGTATAGGGCAGCGGCTGACGACGAACCTCAACACGGTACTCGGCCTTGAGGCGGCGCTCGAGTACCTCAAACTGCAGCACGCCGACCACGCCCACGATGACGCTCTCCATACCGGCACCCAGCTCGCGGAAGATCTGGATAGCTCCCTCCTGGGCAAGCTCCTCCATGCCCTTGACGAACTGCTTGCGCTTGAGCGTATCGACCTGCGTAATGCGAGCGAACATCTCGGGGGCAAACGTCGGGATCTGCGGATACTGCACGTGGCGCTTGCCGGAGCACACGGTGTCGCCGATGCTAAAGATACCCGGATCGAACAGGCCCACGATATCGCCCGCATACGCCTCGTCCACGATGGCGCGGTCATCGGCCATCATCGAGGTACCCGTGGCAAGCTTGAGCTTGCGGTTGCCCTGCACGTGGAAGGCGTCCATGCCGCGCTCGAACTTGCCCGAGCAAATGCGCACAAAGGCGATGCGGTCGCGGTGGTTCTTGTCCATGTTGGCCTGGATCTTAAACACAAAGCCGCTAAAGTCGTCGCGGCAGGGATCGACCGGCTCGTTGGTGAGCGTATCGGTATAGGCGCGCGGCGTCGGGGCCAGGCGCAGGAACTCCTTGAGGAAGGGCTCCACGCCAAAGTTGGTGAGCGCCGAGCCAAAGAACGCCGGGCTTAGCTTGCCGCAGGCCACGGCATCCAAGTCGAGCTCGTCGCCGGCACCATCGAGCAGCTCGATGTCGTCCATCAGGTTCTTATGGTTCTCCTCGCCGATGAGCTCGTCCATAGCGGGGTCGCCCAGCTCGGCCTCGACCTCGGCGACCTTCTTGGTGGCGTTGGCGTGGCCGTCGCCCTCAAAGGCAATGACGCGACGGGTCTGGCGATCGAACACGCCGCGGAAGTTGCGGCCGCTGCCGATCGGCCAATTCATAGGATACGTATTGATGCCCAGGACGTTCTCGATCTCTTCCATGAGCTCAAACGGGTCGCGAGCCTCGTGGTCGAGCTTGTTCACAAAGGTAAAGATGGGAATGTGGCGCAGCGTGCAGACCTTAAAGAGCTTTTTGGTCTGGGCCTCGACGCCCTTGGCGCCGTCGATGACCATGACCGCGGCGTCGGCGGCCATAAGGGTACGGTAGGTATCCTCCGAAAAGTCCTGGTGGCCGGGAGTATCGAGGATGTT
>CABSNX010000184.1 GCA_902479205.1 uncultured Collinsella sp.
CGGCAGCGTCAGATGTGTATAAGAGACAGGTGCTGGTAGGTTGGTGCGGGTACCTGCGTGGAATCGGCGGCGGGCTCGCCCATGAGGGCGGCGTCCTGGGCAGCGATGCCCTCGGTCACGCCGGCTGCCTTGGCATCGCGCGCGAGCACGGTACGCGTATAGCTGATGGGCGCCCACAGGCTCTCGGGCCAGCACCAGCAGGTGACGTCGGTCACGCCGTCGACCTCGGGCACCGGAACGCCCCAGTCGATGTTACCGGTGATGCGGAAGGGTACGAGCGCCTTGCCGCTGCGGAAGCGCACGCCGCCGTTGGCGAGCACCGCGTGGGCGTCGTCGCGCTCCTTCCAGCTGGGGAAGGTGACGGTAAAGCTGCTCTTGTTGCCCTCGGGCTCCAGCACGGTGTGCTCGGGCAGTTGATCCTCGACGGCGTCGAAGGCCTCGCGGAACTTGTTCTGAATATAGAGCTGTGCCGGCAGCAGCCACTCCTCCATGGTCTTGGAGACCACGGAGCGAACCTGCGGGTTCTGGGCGAGCTTGGCGGTGTAGGTCTTCATAAAGTCGAGGTAGGCCGGCAGGTCGAAGTAGAGGTTGTCGACCGGGCGCAGCTCGGGCACCTTGCCGGTGAGCTGGCTCTTGGGCGCGATGAGCTCCTCGGGCTCAAACTGGTGACCCAGGTCGCACTCGTCGGCGTACGCCTTCTCGGACTTGCAGCCCTGGATGGGGCAGCGGCCGATCACCTGGCGGCCGTTGAGGAACGTGCCGGCCTTGGCGTCGTAGAACTGCAGCGTGGAGCGCTTGGAGATGGTGCCCTGCTCGTGCAGGCGCTCGATAATCTCGGCGGTAACCTCGTTGTGAATCTGCGCAGCCGGCTCAAGGCCCGAGCCGCCGTAGATGTCGCAGCTGATGTTGTAGTTGTTGAGGGTCGCGGCCTGGCGGGAGTGATTGGACTCGACATACTCGCTAATGGACTTGTCGTAGCCTTCGTTCTCCTTGAGCTTGCGATAGCTCTCCATGATGGGCGAGCCATAGCAGTCGGTGCCCGAGGTGAAGATGACGTTCTCGCGGCCCAGGCGGTCGCGCAGGAAACGGGCGAAGAAGTCGGCCGGGACAAAGACGCCACCAACGTGGCCAAAGTGAAGGCCCTTGTTGCCGTAGGGCTCGCCGGCGGTAACGATGGCGCGGCGAGGCCAGCTGGGACGGTCGTTCATGGAGTATTTGGATGCCATGGGACTCCTTCGCATATGGTGAGAGCGCGGCCGGGCGCAAGGCCTGGCGACGCGGTGGTCAATTCGTGCATATCGCTCGACATTATCGCACATGCGGACGGGTACGTGGCAGGGGCGCTATCCTAAGATGCTATGAATGAGATTTCCAACATACACGCGTTTGAGGACGAGGATTTTCTGCACGCCTGCTTTGTGTGGGGAATGGCCGTGCTTGGCGCATTTGCCGTGTGCCTGGTGCCGGTGTTTATGCTGCTGGGCGGGCCCGCGGACTTGGATGCGGCTGACGCGGGTGGCTGGACGGCCGTTTTGGGCTGGATGGTCGGCTTGGCTGCGGTTTCGGCGGTGTCATTTGCCGTGCACGAGCTGGTGCACGGTGTGTTTTTTAAGCTGCTGGCACCTGCGGGCGCGAAGGTGACCTTTGGGGCGAATCTCGAAACCTGCATGATTTACGCCTGCGCCGAGGGCGTGGTGTATTCGCGTGTGCGGTACATGGTCATTTGTCTAGCGCCGACGGTTGTTGTGACGGCGATGTTTGCCCTGGGGTTTGCGTTCTCGGGCTATCCGCTGCTGTGCTACCTAGCGGCCGGCTTGCATTTGTCGGGCTGTGTGGGCGACTGGTATTACGTGCGGACCATTTTGCGCGACCGTCGCATTGTCGCCTGCGAGGATACGTCCTTTGGCGTGCGCTTTTTCGGGTGAGGAGATGTTGATGAAGCCGTTGTTGTTGCACGCTTGCTGCGCACCGTGCTCGCTTGAGCCGGTCCGCCTGCTGCGCGAGGAGGGGTTTGAGCCCAAAATCTGCTGGACCAACCCCAATATTCAGCCGCACGATGAATGGCAGCGTCGCCTGGACGAGCTGCGCCGGTGGTGTGCCGAAGGCGGCATCGAGCTCATCGAGGCGGGGGAGGACCGGGAGCGCTGGGAGGCCGGCGTGGCCCCGCTGGGCGCCGATCGAGCCCGTCGCTGTCGCGCATGCTATGCCCTGCGTCTGGCCGAGGCGTGCCGTGTGGCCCAGGAGCGCGGGTTTGAGTTTGTGGGCACGACGCTCGCCGTCTCGCCGTACCAGTTGTTCGAAACCTGCAATGATGTGTTGGAGCGTCTGGCTGCCGCCCGCGGTCTCACCCCGGTGATTCGCGATTTTCGCCCGTATTACCCCGAGGCGACACGCCGCTCGCGCGAGCTTGGCATGTATCGGCAGAACTACTGTGGTTGCCGCTTCTCGGCTGTCGAGGCGGCCATGGACCGCGCCCGTATCCGCGACGAGCGCAAAGCCGCCAAAAAGTAGTTCATTTGGGACGTCAGCCTGCTAGGATGTAGAGCGGACTTTAGCTATATAAGGAGTATCCGACGTGTCTATGCGTACCGATGATTTTGACTACAACCTTCCCGAGGAACTGATTGCCCAGGCGCCTGCCGAGCCGCGCGATTCCTGCCGGCTGCTGGTGGTGGATCGCAAGGGCTCTCAGGCGGGAACGCCGCTGGAGCACGGCGGTACCGTTGAGCACCGCATCTTCCGCGACATCATCGACTATATCGAGCCGGGCGACGTGCTCGTCATCAACAAGACGCGCGTGATGCCGGCCCGCCTGATCGGTCGCAAGTCGGGCTCGGGTGGTGTGGTCGAGACGCTGCTGCTCAAGCGCCGCGAGGATGTTGACCCGCTGGGCCATGTTTGGGAGTGCCTGGTCAAGCCGGGTAAGCGCCTGAAGCCCGGTGCTCAGATTGAGTATCGCGCCGGTGGCGCCCATGCGCCCGAGGGGGCTCCCGTGGTGCTGACGGCCGAGGTCATCGACTTTGTCACCGATAGCCGCGGTGGCCGTCTGGTGCGCTTTGAGCCGGCCGGTTGCAATGCTGCCGGCGAGCCGCGCACGCTTGACGAGGCCATCCACGCTGCCGGCCACGTGCCGCTGCCGCCCTACATTACCGATTACGAGGGCGATCCCGAGAAGTACCAGACCGTCTACGCCATGAAGGAGGAGCACTCGGCTGCCGCTCCTACGGCGGGTCTTCACTTTACTCCCGAGCTCATGGCCGCTATCGAGGCCAAGGGCGCGAAGTTTGCCGCCGTCGAGCTCGAGGTGGGCATCGATACCTTCCGTCTGGTGGAGGAGGACGACCCCACGCAGCACGTCATGCACACCGAGCGCTACCACGTGTCGCAGGAGGTTGTCGATGCCGTGCATAAGGCGAAGGCCGAGGGGCACCGCGTGATCGCCGTCGGCACTACCGCGGTGCGCTCGCTCGAAAGCGCCTTTGACGCGGACGCACCGGTGTCCGATCCGGCCGTGACGGCGCGCTATTTTGAGGGCCGCGAGGACGGGGCCGATATGCTTGGCCGCGGTGACATCGTGGTGCGTGAGAACGCGACGACGCAGCTCTACCTCATGCCCGGCTCGACCTATCACGTGGTCGACGCGCTGATCACGAACTTCCACGTGCCGCGCTCCACGCTCATGATGCTCGTGAGCGCACTTGCCACCCGCGACCAGATCATGGATGCCTACGCCGCCGCTATCGAAGAACGTTACCGCTTCTTCAGCTTTGGCGACGCAATGCTCATTCAGTAGGTTACGGCGTTTTACAAACGCCGTAACCTACTGAATGAGCATTGCGTCGCCAAAGCTGAAGA
>CABSNX010000185.1 GCA_902479205.1 uncultured Collinsella sp.
GCTCGGAGATGTGTATAAGAGACAGGTAAAGGCCTCGAGCTCGGCCGGGGCGATCTGCGGGCCGCTCTCCAGCAGCTCGGTCTGATTGCCCTCGTGCAGGATATTCAGGCAAATGCGCGTCTCACCGGCGATGGGCACAAATTCGTTCTTGACGCCATCGGCATCCATGAGCTCGGCCATATAGGCACCCATGTGGCCGCCAAGCAGACCGGTCGCGAGCACGTCGTCGCCCAGCTGCAGCAACACGCGGCTCACGTTGAGGCCCTTACCGCCAGCGGTCTTTTCGGGCGTCACGCGGTTCACGTCGTCGATGATCAACTTGTCGAGCTGATAGCGCGTATCAATCGACGGGTTCATGGTAACGGTCAGAATCATGTTGAACTCCTGTTTCCGGGGCACGGCACGCGCTGCCCCAAACATACGATAGCTCGTTAAAGGATCTCGATCTCAAAGCCGCGGGTAACGGTCTCCCCCGGCTTGGCCACCAGGCAGCCACGCTTGTGCTCCAGAATATCGTCCTCGTCGGAGCAGGTAGACAGACCACCCCACGGTTCCACGGCCACAAAGTCGCCCTCGGGCTTGCTCCACACAATCAGGTATGGCATATCGGGGAACGTCAGGCGCACGCCCTTGTCCTCGGTTTTCTTGGTCAGCGTAACCACGCGGCTCTCGAGCACGTCAAAGATGGTCTCCGCGAAGTCAAAGAGTTCGTGGGTCAGCGGCAGGTCATGGCCAACCATCGGGTTCTTGCTGCGATGCTCAACATCAATCAGGCCCGTCGAGGGAACGGCAGTACAGAGCTCGGCGGCCTCGCGCTGCTCAAAACGGAGCTCGTAGTCGTCATAGGACTCGCCCTCGTCAAGCGGGCACTTAAAGCCGGGGTGACCGCCCACAAAGAACGGCATGTCCTCGGTGCCCTCATTGCTCACCTCGTACGACACGGCCACCTTCTCCGCATCGATCGTGTAACGAGCAACGATCTTAAACGGATACGGGTACTGCTCGAGCAACTCGGCATGGCCGGCAGAGCTTAGGCTCAGCGCGACCATGTTGTCGCCCTGCTCCTCGAGCTTCCACTCCTGTTTGCGAGCAAAGCCGTGACGGGCGAGCTTAACCTCGCGGCCGCCCATGGTCATTGCGCGACCGTCACGAAGGCCGCCGCAGATCGGGAAACAAATGGGTGCCTGGCCCGACCAGACCGCCGGGTCACCCTGCCACAGATACTCGCGACCGTCGGCCACAATTGAGGTGAACGAGCCGCCAGCCGTGCTCAGTGCTACGCGAATAGAACCGTTATCAAGAACAAACTCCATAGGAGCCTTCCCTTTCTTACGACAGCCCGCCAAGTCAATAGGGCTGATAGAAAACCGGCCCGCGCCCCCTCACAGAAACGCGAGCCGTCAACGGACTAGTTAATTACGCCGGATACCCGCTAATCATGGTATTCGCCGCGGTCCCACTTCTCCAGGAACTCGTCAAAGAAGTGCGGGTCAGCCTGAGCCTCGGCGTCGGCCTTGTTGCAGGCATCGATCTTGGCGATCAGGGCATCGTGCTCGGGGGTCTTCTCGTAGGGCTCCTCCAGGAAGGCAAGCATGATGTCGGCCATCAGGAACTCGCCGGTGATCTTGCCGCCAAAGCCCACGATGTTGGCGTTGAGCTCGCGACGGGCATACAGGGCAGAGGTCATGTCGCGAACCAGGGCGCAACGGGCGCCGGGAACCTTGTTGACGGCGTTGGTGATGCCGATGCCGGTGCCGCACAGGGCCACGCCAAAGTCGGCCTTGCCGCTGGCAACAGCCTCGCCCACGGCCTTACCGTAGATGGGATAGTGCGTACGGGTGTGGCTGTAGGTGCCGCAGTCGAGCACCTTGTAGCCAGCCTGCTCCAGGCGGTCGGCCAGATAGATCTTCTCGTCCGTAACGATATGGTCGCAACCGATTGCGATGGTCTTCTTCATCAGAACGTCCTTTCGTCTGAATTCACAAGTTGAGGTAGAAGTTCGAGTTCTCGGTGGCTCTCGTTAGGCCATCTTGTTGAGCATGTCGACACGGATCTGGTGACGGCCGCCGGCGTACTGGGCGCGCAGGAACTCGCGGGCGATCTTCTTGGCGACCTCGGTGCCCACAACGCCCGGGCCCATGGTGACCATGCGCGAGCCGTTGTGCTCGCGGGTCATGTAGGCGGAACGCTCGTCGGAAATGTTGGCGACGACCATGCCCTTAATCTTGACGGCGGCCATATAGGAGCCGACGCCGTACTTATCGAATGCGAAGCCCTGGGAATCCTTGTGCTCCAGCAGGTCCTTGGCAACGGCGGTCGCGGAATCGACAAAGTCCGCGGCAGGGGTCTCGGAATAGTCGACGACCTCGTGACCGTCGGCGATGAGCATCTCCTTGATGGACTCCTTCATCGACATACCGTCGGCATCGGAAGCGATTACAACCCTCATGACATCCTCCTTGAGAGATACGCAGGTGCGTAGTTTCTGTTTGGAAGTGTTGAATCGCGTTCAGGTCCGGGCATCTGAATGTGCGGTTCTTCACTGTTCATGTTTATTTGAACACATTCGAACAGTAACTGCAACAACTATTTGTTTATCTTTGTTCTTTTTTGAACAAATACCGTTCACGGATGATTGCTGACCGTTTGAGCCGGGCGCGGACGCAGCGACCATGTGTTCAACAAACAAAAGGGCGACCGAGAACGCGTCTCGGCCGCCCTTCGGCGGTATTCCCCGGTATATACAGCTGTTTTAGCTACTCGGACTGCCCACCCTTTTTGGCGTGCTTGGACGGAGCACCCAGAAAGCGGCCCGTCAAATAGTTCGCCGGGCCGGAGATATCGATCCCCAGCAGCACGTGTCCTAGCCATAGGAACGCCACGAGCACCAGCAGCGGGATAACGCACGAGGTCACGATCATCACGATGACGCCTTCAATCAGATTGGTCACCTGCTGCACGATCTCGTCGGTCATCTGCTTGGCGCCGCTGGTCACCGACGTAACAAGGCTCGATGCCCCATCAGTCAACTGCTCGAGCACGTTTTTGGACTCCGTGGCCTCGGATTTTTTCTTGTTCGATTTTGAGCTGGTCTCGGCTGACTTGTCCGTGGTGTCGGCCGCGTCCGCAGCCTTTTGCTCAGCTTGCTCAATACTTACGCGATACGTTTCATCGACCTTCTGCGACACCCATACGCTCGCGGGCACGAGCGCCATGCCGATCACGGCAACCACCAGCACGCGTGTCGCCACACGGCGCAGGACAGTGCTCGTGCTCCAGCGCCCGTGAATGCCGAGCGACACCGCAAAGAGCACCAACGCAAACGGGATTAAGATGCCCAGGCCAACCGACCACAAAATCGTGAGCAAATATTTCTCTAGGTATAGCACGGCAAGCACGATACCAAGGTTGCCTGAAAGCTGCGCGAGCTGCTCGGCAACCGGCGTTCCCGTATCACCCGGCAGCGCGGTAATGCCCGCAGACAGCGCCACGCACGAGGTCGTGAGCGCCAGTACGTTTCCTTTCTTTTGATCGATGACCTCGATGGTGGAGTCCCAAGTTTTGGTATCGGCGAAATGCGGACGAGCTACAAAGCCCGACAGCAGCGCCAGGACCACGAGCGCAACGATAAAGCCAATCTGCAGCTTTTTGTTTGCGCACACGACATCGGACAGACTGGGCTGCAGCTCGGTTACCGTCGTGTGCTCGGTTATCTGGACAGGACGCCCATGAGCCATCTCGTGCGCATCTTTCTTTTGAATCAATCCGTTGTCCGGCATTTGGATACCTCCTCAGTCCGGCGTTTAATGCGAAAGGAGTATACCCAC
>CABSNX010000186.1 GCA_902479205.1 uncultured Collinsella sp.
CGTCGGCAGCGTCAGATGTGTATAAGAGACAGCCTACCAGCACAGCTCGCTCGACTGGCGCGACTGGTGGTGCTCGGACGACGCACAGATCTACCAGTTCATCGGCCAGGACAACATCTACTTCTACTGCATCGCGCAGACCGCCATGTGGGAGGCCCTGGGCTGGGACCTCACGCAGAGCACCGTCAGCGCCTGCTACCACCTGCTCTACATGGGCAAAAAGGCCAGCTCGTCCTCGCAGACGCCTCCCCCGCCGGCAGACGACCTGCTCAACCACTACACCTGCGAGCAGATGCGCGCGCATTGGCTGTCGCTCGGCCTGTCCGAGAAGCCGGTGAGCTTTAGCCCCAAGGCATACGACACGCGCGTGACCGGCAAGGACAAGGACGGCAACGAGGTGCGCGCCTGCGATGACAAGCGCGTTATCGACCCGGCCCTTAAGGAGAGTGCCCTTTTGACCGGCGTGTTCAACCGCCTGGCCCGCAGCTGCTTCTACGGCGTCGCCGTCAAGGAGGGCGACGAGAGCCCGTACCGCAACGGTTGCATTCCGGCCGGCGCAGCCTCTGCCGCCGTGGTCGAGGCTGCCGAGCAGGCCGCCCTTGCTTTTGAGCAGGTCATGTACAAGTTCGAGACGCACCGCGCGCTCGCCGTGTGCGACGACTACCTGCGCGCCGCCAACAAGCGCTGGAGCGATGCCTCCAAGGCCGCCAACAAGCTCGAGGGCGAGCCGGCCAACGCCGCCATGAAGCAGGCCCTGGTCGACGCCTTTACCGAGCTGCGCGTGGCGACCGTCCTGATGCACGGCATCGTCCCGGCCGGCTGCGAGCTCATCTGCGAGTACTTCGACGTCGACCCGGTCGCCTTCTTTAGCTGGGACAACATCTTTGCCTCAACGGACGAGTTTGTGGAGAGCCTGGGCGAGAAGCCCGGCGAGCACCGCGTGAAGCCGCTGCCCCCGCGCTTCGACTTCTTCAGCAAGCACGAGAGCCAGTACTAGGCAATCGCAACGCGCCCGGGAATGATTATTCTGGGACGGGGATTAAAAAATCATTCCCGGGCGCCACAGCACAGTCTTTTTGTGACGGGGGTCATGGAATGATTTTTTAATCCCCGTCCCAGAATAATCATTTAGGTGGAAGGAAAGACGGATGTCCAAGCCGCGTCGTCGTAAGCAGAAAAAGCAGGTTAAGCCCGAGCTCAAGCTTAGGCAGTTTGCCGCCACCGAGCTTTCCGACCAGCTTGCCGCCCTTCCCTGCGCCGCCGACCTACCGCGCTTTATGGTCGACACGGTCGCCGGCGCCTATGCACCCGCCGATGCTCAGCTCATGATCGAGGGCTTTGGCGCCGCAGCCACGCGCCCGGTCACGCTGCGCGCCAACACGCTCAAGGCGACCGCCGGGGACATTGCCGCGGCACTCGACGCCGCCGACATCGCCCACCACCCCGTCGCATGGTACCCGGATGCCTTCATCCTGCCCGAAGCCCAGGTTTCCGACCTGTGGGACCTCGACATCTACCGTGACGGCAAGATCTACCTGCAGAGCTTGTCGTCGATGATGCCTCCTTTGGTGCTGGGCGCCCAGGCCGGCGAGGACATCCTGGACATGTGCGCGGCCCCCGGCGGCAAGACGACGCAGATCGCCGCCCTCACCCAGGGACAGGCACACCTCACCGCCTGCGAGATGAGCATTCCCCGCGCCGAAAAGCTCGAAGCCAACTTGGGCCGCCAGGGCGCCAAAAATGTGCCCGTCATGCGCATTGACGCACGCGTGCTTGACGAGTTCTTCTGCTTTGACCGTATCCTGCTCGACGCCCCCTGCACCGGTACGGGCACCGTCATCAGCGGCAACGAAAAGAGCTTGCGTGGCCTCACCGAGCAGCTGCTCGTCAAGTGCGCCCGCTCGCAGCGCGCGCTTCTGGACCGCGCCATGGGGGCCCTCAAACCGGGCGGCACGCTCGTCTATTCGACGTGTTCGATCTTGCCGCAGGAAAACGAGGATGCCCTGCAAGAGGCCCTCGACAAGCACATGGACTGCGAGCTCATCCCTCTCGACGGCACGCCGAGCGAAAGCGAAGCGCGTCGCGCCCAGGATGCCGGCGACAAGCCGCATATCGAGTCCAACGCTCTCACCGAGGCCATTGCCACGGGCCACGTCTCGGCCATTGCCAACGGCATGCCCGGCACGCTGACCATTCCGCCCAGTCGCGACTTTGAGGGCTTCTATATCGCCCTGGTCCGAAAACGCAGCTAGCGCACGGATTCAAAACTCAACAAGCTATCGCCGTGCGTGCCTGTCCTGCTGGTCACGGCACTGCTTAAGTGCCTCGCGCTCCTTGCGCTCGGCCTTTTTGCCCTTAATGGCCGTGACCGCAAAGTAGATGACCGCGGCAGCAATGATTGCGCCCATGCATAGGCCAATCGAGCCCAACATTGCCGAGAATTCCATACCGCGTCACCTCTCTTTTGTATACGGGACATTCAAGATAGCACCTCGGTTCCCGCCACCACAGCTCCTTCACGTTCGCCGGCCCTTCAGTCTAACGGATGGCGCGGCGGGGAAAAATCAACTCATCAAACGATTTAGCAACCGTAGCGCCGGTCTTACACTGCCGACCGCACAACATAGAAACGGACCGCCATGGATTCTCTCAACGATTTGAACGAGCGCGTCGACGCCTTTGTCGGCACCAGCTCCTTCGAGACGCCTGCCGAGACTAACGACCAAGCCCCCATCGATGTTCCCGCCGAGGTTCACGAGGACATCGTCGCCTCGGTCGACTTCTCCGAGGTAGAGCTTGCAGACGAATTTACCGAGCCCCAGGTGGCCGTAACTCCCAACGGCCTTTTGCCCATGGAGCCGCTGCCCATCGACGGGCGCCTGCGCAAGGCGGCCCTCCGCATGCCCGATGAGATCGAGGAGGCCAGCGGCTTTACGCTCTTTGGCCGCCGCATCAAATCGCTCATCTACACCACCGACGTGGCGGTCATCCGCAACTCCAATGCCGACGCCGTGTTTGCCGTCTACCCCTTCACGCCGCAGCCCGCCATTACGCAGGCGCTGCTGACCGTTGCCGAGTGCCCGGTCTTTGTGGGCGTTGGCGGCGGCACCACCACCGGTAAGCGCTCCGTGCAGATGGCGGCCGTCTCCGAGATGCAGGGCGCGGCGGGCTGCGTGGTCAACTCCCCCGCCACTGCCGAGATGGTCGAGCACATCACCAACATCGCCGACATCCCCGTCATCGCCACGGTCGTTCGCTGCGACGACGATGCTCACGCCAAGGTGCGCGCCGGAGCCAAGATTCTCAACATCGCGGCCGGCAAGAACACGCCGCAGGTCCTGCGTGAACTGCGCGAGCACTATCCCAACCTGCCGCTCATCGCACCGGGCGGCAAGACGCCCGAGAGCATCCGTGAGACCATCGCCGCCGGCGCCAACGCCATCATCTGGACGCCGCCATCTGCCCAGCAGCTTCAGACCGACATGATGCAGCGCTACCGCAAGATGAAAGAAGACGCCACGCCCGTCATCTCGCACGACGATGTGCCCATTATCGACCAGGTCGCCGCCGCCGAGGTTAGCCAGGTCGAGAACATGAATCCCGACGTGCCGATCCCCGACGAAGTCATCGAACGCGTCGCTTCGATCCACGATCATATCGAGGAGCGTCGCGCCAATCGCGGCCTCAAGCCCTCGCTGCACGGCTTCTTCTTCCGCGGAAAGAAACGCTAGCCGCAACAGCAAGGCCCGTCCCGCAAAAAAACTGAACTGCGCCCCAAATCTTGGACGCCCTAAATAGCGACTAGGCCGCAAGGGCCT